>DASWVS010000209.1:0-2165 GCA_036401135.1 Fimbriimonas sp. | reverse complement strand
GACGTGCGTCGAGCGGTCGATTCGGCACTGGCCGCGAAGTAGGGGACCGGCGGTGAGCCGCCCTCAAGTAAAGTGGGACGGAGACCGATATGGCAGAAGCCGTTTACCGAGCCGTGACGCGTGAGGAAGAACCGGAGGCGATGCGCCTCTGGACGCAGGTGTTCAACGTTCCCGAAGGGTTCTTTCAGACGCTTCTGGACGTCGAAGAGGATCGGAGCCTCGCCCAGACGAGGGTCGCCGTATGCGACGGAAAGATCGTCTCGGGCCTGCAGTTCTTCTACCGGGACGTGCGGGGCTTGGACGGTGCGACCTCGCGCATGGGCGGCATCGCGAACGTGGCGACGTTCGAAGACGCGCGCAAGTGCGGCCACAGCGGCAGGCTCCTGCAGGACGCCATCGAACAGATGGAGCGGGACGGGTGCGCGTGGTCGATGCTCTTCACCGGCGTCAACCAGCACTATGCGCGATACGGCTGGAAGACGGTCAAGACGCGCTCCCGCAAGGGGAACCTTCGCGCAGGAACGCGGTCCGGCTCCGGCAAGTACACCGTCGGCGCGCTCGGACACCTCCTCAGCGAGCATCTTCCGGAACTCAAGGTCATCCACGACGAGTTCGACCGTAGCCGCCCCCTCTCGATGGTCCGTTCGCTGAGGGCCTGGGAGACGGCCGTGTACTACCGGATGGGGCCGGAATCGAACAGCGTCGTCTACACCGCCAAATTGGACGGCGCCACGGTCGCCTACGCGGTGGTCAAGCGCGAAGCGGAGATCTCGCTGAACGAGATCGGGTGCCGGACGGGCCACGAACGGGCGCTGCTCGACATCATGGACGGGATCCGAGCGGACGAGGCGGCGAAGGGCGGGACGGTCGCGCACCTTTGGATCCCCTTCGACGCGGTGGGGGATTCCTGCGTCGAGGCGCTTGTCGAAGGGGTCGAAACCCTCGAACACGGCTACGTGATGGCGCGGCCCATCGGAACATCGATGAGCATGGAGGACGTCGAGGCCCTGTTCGAAGCCCCCGAAGCGATCTACTGGCAGCTAGACAACTTCTGAGTCGTCGGAATCGAACCGTATGCTCGCCCCCTGCGCGTGGGTGGGGAAGCCTTCCATCTCGCCGAACGCCTGAATCGTCGGCAACATCTCGAGAAGGTCGTCCCGGTCGAGACGAATAATCGACTGGACCTTCAGGAAATCGAGCACGTTCACGGGGTTCCCAAAACGCGCGGCTCCACTGGTCGGAAGCGTGTGCGAGGGGCCGGCGACGAAATCTCCTGCGCTTTCAGGCGACCACTCCCCCAAAAGGATGCAGCCGGCGTTGAAAATCGACTCCATCGTCAGCTCCGGCTCCCGGGTCGCGATGCTGAGGTGCTCGGGCGCGATGGCGTTCACGATCTCGCACGCCTCCGCCTCGTCCCGGGCGATGATCGCGAGCGACTCGTTCTCGAGCGCTCTGCGCATCGTCTCCTCGCGTCTCGCCCCGGTTGCCTGCCGATCCACCTCCGCAAGGATCTCGCGGATCTTCTGCCCGTCGGTGCATACAAGGAACCCGGCGTTGTCGGGTGCGTGCTCGATCTGGGTGAGGAGGTCGGCTGCCGCGAACCGGGCGTCGGTGGAGGCGTCGCAGAGGACGCAGACCTCGCTCGGGCCGGCGTAGCCGTCCAAACCGACGGTTCCCCATAGCTGGCGCTTTGCCTCGTTCACAAACCGATTCCCGGGACCCACGATCTTATCGACCCTCGGAACCGTCTCGGTCCCGAGCGCCAGGGCAGCGATCGCGGCGGCGCCACCGACCTTGAACGCCTTCGCCACGCCGCAATACGCGAGGGCGGCGACGACCGCCGGGTGAAGCGTCCCGTCGCGGCGAGCCGGCGTCGTAACGAAAACGGCGTTGACTCCCGCGCACTGCGCCGGAATCACGTTCATGACCACCGAGCTGGGGTAGGACGCGTTTCCGCCGGGGACGTACACGCCGGCCGTCCGAAGGGGGATCAGGCGCTGGCCGAGGCCTCCCGTCGAGGGTGCTGCGTCCCAGCCCTGCCTCTCGCGCGGATTCTTGTGCCAGCGGTACTCGAAGTTCGGCAAGGCATGGAGGGGCTGCCCGTCCCTGCGCCGGTCCTCGACGGACTGGAGCTGCATCGCCCGCCAACCCTCGGTCAGGGCTTT
>DASWVS010000208.1:0-4811 GCA_036401135.1 Fimbriimonas sp. | reverse complement strand
AGGCACCGGTCGATCCGGGCGCAGTAGAGGCGCACCAGATCCCGCTGGATCATCGCCGTCTCCTCGGGCGACGCCTTCAGCAAGGCGGACGTGAGCTCTTCCTGCTCCCGGAGATACCCCCGCAGAACCTCGTCCGGGACCGAATCGATGAGGCGGAACGTGACGAAGTAGATCCCTTGGGGAGCCTCCCAATGGGGGAGACGGCCTCGGCGAGTCGCCACGTCGGCGGGGTCGAAGGGGTACACCGAGATGTCGCGCGGCTGCACGTGCCCAGTATAGGACGTACGGCTGGAAGCCGTCGTCACGGGGGCGCAGTCGCCGTCCGGGTGGACGGCGCTACCAGCGGATGACGTTCGCGCCCCAGACCAGGCCCGCGCCGAAGCCGACCGTCATGACCCGCATGCCCGGCTTCAGAAGGCCTTCCTTCTCGGCCTCGTACAAAGCGAGAGGCACCGATCCGCCGCTCGTGTTGCCGTACTTCGCCACGTTCAGAAACACCTTCTCCATGGGCAGGCCCAGGCGCTTCGCCGCCGCCTCGATGATCCGCAGGTTCGCCTGGTGGGGGACGAACAGGTCGATGTCGTCCATCGTCAACCCCAGGTTCGCGACGACCCGCGAGCACGCGTCGCCCATCGCCTGAACGGCAAACCGGAAGACTTCGGACCCTGCCATGTGGATCGAACCCGGCGTGTCCAACTTCTCGGGAACCACCCGGATCGCTTCCGTGCCCGTGCCGTCCGAGAACAGGACGGAGCCCATCACGCCACGGTCTTCCTCGGTCGAGGCCGACAGCACCATCGCACCGGCGGCGTCGCCGAACAGCACGCTCGTGTTGCGGTCTTCCCACTGGAGCTTCTTCGTCAGGGTGTCCGCACCGATCACCAGCGCCGTCCGGATCTGGCCCGACTCGATCATCGCCGTGGCGACGGAAACCGCGTAGATGAAGCCTGCGCAGGCGGCGGAGACGTCGAAGGCGAAGGCGCGGAAGGCGCCGATCTGCCCTTGAACGAAGCAGGCCACCGACGGTGACGGGAAGTCGCCCGTGACCGTGCCGACGACGATCATGTCGATGTCTTCGATCTGGCAGTGAGAATTCTTGATCGCCTCGAGCGCGGCGCGCGAGCAAAGGTCGACGATCGACTCGTCCTCGCGCGTGACGCGGCGCTCTCGGATACCGGTCCGCTGCGTGATCCACGCGTCGTTGGTGTCGACGATCTTCGCCAGATCGTCGTTGGTCAGAACCTGCTCCGGCAAACCGTGACCCACTCCCTGGACCACCGCACGAACCTTCGCCGTGTCGATGGGAACGATGCGAGCTTCCTGCTCGTGGCGCGATGAATCGATCATCCCAAGACCTCCAACACGAAAAGCTGGTGAAAATACCGGCCTTCTACCATGCATCTTACTTACGCATGGCGTAAACCACCGAGACCAAAAAGAGCTCGGAAACCGGTTTTGCGGCAAGAATCGCTAACTCCGGCATCGGCAACGCTCTTGCGACGGCGTGGAGCGCTCCTTCCTCGTCTCCGCTCGCGTACCTTTCCAGCGCGACCGCGAGCTTCCGGTTCCGGCGCATCGCCGCCCGGGTCGACTCCAGAAGCGCCGCGTCCCGCTCCATCCCCTCCAGGAGGAGCAGCCGGTAGAACGCCTGCTCGACCCCGAGCAGGGAAGCGATCCCGAGGAGGCAACGCCTTCGCGTGATCATCGACGTCGACGCGCGCGCCTCGTCCAGGATCGCCTCCAGGTCGTCCGTCGTGCCGACCACTCCGAGCGCATACGCGATCTCCGAGGAGGCCTCGTCCCGAAACGCGGTGAGGCATTGGCGAAGCGCCTGCGCGGCCCCTCGAAGCTCCAGCTCGGCGATCGCTTCGGCGGCCGCGATCCGGACGCTCGGGTGCTGGTCCTCGAGCGCGGCGACCATCGCCGGCTCCGCCTCCGCGGCACCGATCTGGCGAAGGGCCTGCAGGGCGGCGCGGCGGAGGTCCGGGTCGTTCGGCTCCATCGCCGCGGAGATCAGAGGCTGGGTCCCTTCCGGGCTCCCGATCCGCCCCAGAGCCCGCGCGGCGGCGCGCCGGAGGATCGAACGGGGGCTCTGGAGGGTTTTCACGAGCGCAGGGATCGCGCCGACGTCGCCCAGGTACCCCAGCGCGACGACCGTTTCCTCCTCCACCAGGTCCGGGTGCTCCTCGATCTGGTGCACGAGCTCGCCGACCGCCCTCGGGTCGCGAAGCTGCGAAAGTGTCCGCGCCGCCTGCCGCCGTACCCTCGGCTGCGGATCGTGGAGGGCCTTGATCACTTCATCCGACGCCAGCCCCACGCGGATCTCGCCGACGTTTTCGATGGCGGCCGCGCGCGAATGGGCGTCCGTCCCGCGGGCGAGCCCGCGCATGGCGATGATCCCGCGCGGAGTCATCCCGCCGAGCACGCGCAGGGTGTGGGCAACGTCGCTCGACCCCTCCTCTCGCACCGGCCTCAGGAAGAAGACCGTGACCAGCCGGAAGAAGCTCGCCGCGCTGAAGACGAACTTGTACGCGGTGGCGGTGTCGACGCTCGTATTGAAGGTCGTGAAGAGCGCGGCGCCGACGAGGGGCGCGATGCCGCCGACGAGCGAAGAGGTCGCCATCCCGGCGGCGATGTAGTTGGCGCGGTCCGAGGCTTTCGCCGTCGCGAGCAGGAGGTTGAACTGCGTCAGCGCGAGGCCGCTCCAGACCACGCCCATGAAGACGTGGGACACGAGCAGCAGCACCGCGTTGTAGGTGTCCCGGCCCGGGAACGTGAACAGCCAGACGACGGGCGTGAACGAGAGACCGAAGCTCAGGATCAGGAGCAGCGGCCGGTTCCCATACTTGTCCGAGACGTACCCCCAGAGCCGCAGGGCGACGATGCTCCCGACCGCGTGCATGACGCCCGTCGCGAGAATGATCGTATAGCTGAGCTCGAGGCTTTCGCGCGCATAGGCGACGAACAGGTTCCCGGCGAGACCCTGCCCGAAGACCGCCGCTCCCAGGAACAGGAGGACCTTTCGGAAATCATGGTCCGAGAACGGCGCCCGCACCGCCTTGATCCCTTCCTTGATGCTCTGCCGGATCGGGTTCGGACGCTCGATGTCCCGCATCCGGAGGAAGAAGAACATGCTGAGGGCGCTGCACAGGAAGGCGATCCCGTACACGACGCTGAACCCGAGATCCTCCTGCCCGCGAGCGCGAAAGAGGTCGAGGACCTTGCCGCCGCCGAAGCCGACGGTCGCGCCGACCGCCGTTGCAATCGCGTTCCGCTTGCTGAAAAAGTACCCGCGCGAGTTGCTGGGGACGAGCTCGGCGAGCCAGTCGTTGTAGATCGGGTTGATGAGGATGACCGCGGTCGACCCGAGCGCGACGAACAGAACGAGCGCCGAGAGCTTCGCCTCGTTGGGGAGCGGCATCAGCGGCAGGAACACGATCAGCAGGTAGAAGAACCGCCAGATCGCCCCGCCGCCGAACACGAAGTTCCGGTAGGAGCGGAAGCCGCGCCCCCAGATCGCCCCCGGGATCTGGAGGATCCCGATCAGGCTGGGGATCGCCGCCAGCAGGTTCACCCAGAAAGCGCTCCCCCCGAGCTTCTGCACGAAGCCGACCAAGAACGCGCCGGTCGTCAGGGTGACGAAGGCGGTGGCGAACGCCATGTCGAGGTTGGCGTTCTTCAGCGTGCCGAGCGTCTCCAGCCGGCTGGGCGCCGGTGCGGGTGCAGGGATCTCGGCCACGAGAGGATTATGGCGTAGCACGGGCGTCCCGCCCGCGTGTCCCCCAACCGTCCCGGTCGGGGCTTGTGTCCGGCAATCGACGCTCCCGGCGGACTACAATAGGGAAGAGTCGGCCATGTGGCGGCGGTCCCGGTTCGCCGGGATCGAGGAAAGTCCGGACTTCATAGGGCACGGCGCCCGGTGCAAGCCGGGGCGGGGCGACCCGACGGAAAGTGCCACAGAAACGAAACCGCCCGCAAGGGTAAGGGTGAAAAGGTGAGGTAAGAGCTCACCAGCGGTCCGGGTAACCGGCCGGCTGGGTAAACCCCGCCGGAAGCAAGGCCAAATAGGGAGGGGATGACGCTGCCCGCCGACCCTCCGGGTTGGCCGCGAAGATAAATCGCCACACACGACAGAATCCGGCTTACCGGCCGACTCACCGTAGCGCCGCGGTTGTAGCGCCGCCGACTCCGGCGGCGACTGCACCCCGGGACGCCGTCTACCCAGACGGCGCCGCCACCCATCAGTCGGACGCATCTCGACAGGGCGCCGGGGTCGGCGGCGCTACGTTATTTGATCGCCAGAAGCTCGACTTCGAAGATCAGCGTGGCGTTGGGGCCGATCGTGTCGCCTGCGCCGCGCTCTCCGTAGGCGAGGTTGCCCGGGATGAAGAGTTGCCACTTCGAGCCGACCGGCATGAGCGGCATCGCCTCCTGCCAGCCTTTGATCACCTGGCCCACGTTGAGCGTCACCGGCTGGCCGCGCGAGATCGACTCGTCGAAGACGGTGCCTTCGATCAGCGTGCCCTTGTAGTGGACTTCGACGTTCGAGTCGGGCTTCGGCTTGGGCCCGGTCCCTGCCTTGAGGATCTTGTACTGGAGCCCGCTGGGCAGCGTGACCACCCCCGGCTTCGACTTGTTGGCGGCGAGGAACTCGTCGCCCGCCTTCTTGTTGGCCGCCCCAGCCGCCGCCGACGCCTCCTGGAGCTTCTTCTGAACCTCGGTTCTCAGCACGGTCAGCGCCTTCACCATCTCCTCGTCGGTCATCTGCAGCTTCGATCCGGCGAGTGAGTCCTTGAGCCCGAGGGCGACCG
>DASWVS010000207.1:0-5880 GCA_036401135.1 Fimbriimonas sp. | reverse complement strand
TCGCCGTCCAGCACGCGTGGGCCCATCGCTCGATCTATCCTACGGTCCGGGACCGTCTCGCCGAAGCGACCCGTGCCTGTCCGTTCGGAGATCCGAGCCTCGAATCGACCGTCTGCGGGCCGCTCATCGACGAGGAGGCCGCGTCGAAGGTACAGCGAATGGTGGACGAGGCGGTGGCAGCGGGAGCGAAGGTGCTCGCAGGCGCAAGGTGTGAGGGATCGCTCATGTCGCCGACGCTGCTCGAAGGTGTACCTGGCAACGTCGAACTCTCGTGCGAAGAGGTGTTCGGTCCTGTACTCACCGTCGCTCCCTACGACGCGATCGAGGAGGTCTTCGAAGCCGTCAACGCAAGCGCCTATGGGATCCATGCCGGCATCTTCACCCGCGACCTGCAGCTTGCGGAACAGGCGTTCCAGAACCTGGAGGTCGGAGGCGTGATCGTGAACGACTACCCCACGCTCCGCTTCGACAACATGCCGTACGGAGGTGTCAGAAGAAGCGGGTTCGGGCGTGAAGGTGTACGGTACGCAATGGACGAAATGACCGAGCCGCGCGTTCGGATCGACAGGTTAACGTAAAAGAACTTGGCGCAAACCGCTAACCTGGCGGACAATAGAGGCTTCTTACTGGCCCAACCCGTCCCGGGCCGGGCCCGGAGGTATGTCCGACTTGAATCGCTTGAATGCCTTTGCTTTTGCCACCCTTGCGTCCGTGACGACCGCAAGCGCCCAGTCGTCGCAGGGCCATCGAACACCTATCCTTTCCACGTTCACCCAGACGATGCCGAAGAGGCAAATGGACGAGATCGCTCCCGGCCTCGTGCTTGTGAAGCTGCCCGCGAACCGGGCCGACGAGGTTGTCGGCGGCACCGTCGCGAAGCTCCCCGGCCTGGCCGAGGGGACCTTCGAGTCCAGGATCGAGGGAAGCAACTGGACGTTATGGAGGATCCCCGTCGAGAAGGATCCCCGTACCGTGGCAGCGGGATTGAGAGGCCGGCCCGACATCTTGGCCGCCCAGCCGGTCAACCGGGTCTACCCCCTGTGGACCGACCCCAACGACCCCGACTTCTATGTACAGGAGGACAGCCCCGACCTCGTCCTGGCGTTGAGCGAAGAGGGGGAAGGCGCGTCGTTCCGAAGGCTCTGGCACCTCTCCGACACCAATGCGGAAGCCGCCTGGGGGGTGTTCCCCAACCTTTGGTACACCGCCGGGACGAAACCTGCGAACGCGCCGCTGATTTCGATCATCGACACCGGCTGCGACATGAACCACCCCGACTTCGCCAACGCGGGAAGCACCAGCACCGACACGGCCAACGGTGGCCAGCTGGATCACGCGAGGTCCGCGCAGTTCCGTCTGGGGAGGCGGTACGCCTACGGGAGTCCCCATGATGTCAACGGGCATGGAACGCATGTGACGGGGCTCGCCGTCGCGGCCGGCAACAACGGGGGCTTCAACGGGAAAGGAGTCATCGGCACCGGCTACAACAGTCGCGCGATGATCTGCCGCGTGATCGACGACTCCGGCTACGGCACCGACGCCGACGCCGCCGCTGCGATCTACTACTCGGTCAACAAAGGCGCCGAGATCATCAGCCTGAGCCTGGGCACCGAGAACTTCTCGCAGCTCTTCCAGGACGCGGTCACCTTCGCCTGGCAGAAGGGTTGCCTGGTGGTCGCCGCAGGGAACGAGGACGGCAACGGTGGCGGCGATCTCGGGCCGATCTATCCCGCCGCCTGCAGCGGCGCATTGGCGGTCACGGCCAACGGGCCGGACGGCGTGCCCGCGCATAACACCTATTCGGGATATGGATCCTACATCGACATCGCCGCGCCGGGAGGCGACGTGATCCAAACCATCGACAACTGGATCATCCAGTTCGTCTACTCGACGTCGCCCCTCGGCGAGAACGCGATCGAGAACAACCCGAACGTCTACCCGCCCTTCACGCGCGAATATGCGTATCTGGCGGGAACAAGCATGGCGACGCCGATCGTCTCCGGCGCGGCCGGCCTGTACTACGGGTACAAGCGGATGAAGCGGAGCCAGGGTTGGTCGAACGTCAAGGCCTATCGCGCGATCGAGATGTCGGCAGCGAGCGTCTTCGGCGCACCTTACGGCGGATGGGAGCCGAACCAGGGGTTCGGCTGTCTCGACATGTGGTCGATGCTCATGGACTACAACGCCCGCGGAGCGACCGGCGGCGGCGCGGAAGGCATCGTCTACTACAAGGGCACCGCCATCCAGAACGTGGCCATTTATGCCCAGAAACTGACCGGCGGAACGACCTACTCGACCACAACGAACACCCACGGGATCTATCGGTTCGAGGCGATGCCCCCCGGCAACTACAAGATCTGGACCACCGTTTTCGGCGAGTTCAAGGCGAAGAAGACGCTGGTCCAGGCGGGCTCAGACATGACGGGATTCGACTTTTGGGTCGGCGGAGCCACGGGGGATTCGACGCCTCCGACGGTGGCCAAACTGGTGGCCAAAAGGATGGTCCCGGACCGGCTGGTGCTCGACCAGTGGGGCTACGACACCGAAACCGGCATCGATCGGGTGCGGGTCAAGATCGGGACCGTGGCGGGAGGATCGGACGTTCTCGCCCTTCGAGAGGTGGTGCCGAACAGCAACGTCCTCGGCGTCGGCGGCTTCACCGCCACCCCGGGCACGACCTATTTCATCACCGTCCTGTACACGAACGGCCGGGGCGTTTCGACTTCGGCTTCGACATCGATCGTCGCTACGGCGTCTTGACGATCACGGAGTGCCTCCATTATCGGCGGCACTCCGCACCATCTCCATCAGCGCCGGGACTGTGACGAACTCGACGTTCGGGTTCTCGCGACGGACCCGCTCCATCAGGTTCTTATGCTGCGTCGGGCTCCAGAGGATGGTGCGGTAAACCCGGAGCCCAGGCTTTCGCGCATCCTCCAGCACGATCGCCGCACTGCGCTCGAGGTTCCCGCCATCGAGGTCGGACCCCATCCGCATGAAGGGAACCCCTTGCACCTCCGACTGCTCGGGGACCTTTTGGGCGATCACCCCGCCCGGCGAAAGCTTCGCGTAAGCTTTCCGGACCGCATCGCTCATCTCCGGGGCGTTTCCGTCGATGACGAACCCCGTGACCTCCAGCCCCCAGCGGCGATAGTAAGGCCGGCAGTGCTCGATCCAGGCGTCGAGGCCCGATGGTAGCTCGCTCCACTTGCGCGGCGGCACGAGGTATCCCGGGTTGAGGTAGCCGGCGCCCGAGTCGCCGGTGATGAACACGTCGTTCGGCGTCGCCGTTTCCCGGGCGCGGTGCATCCCGACGGGGAATCGGTCCGCGAGGTTCGGGTTGAACGCCCAGCTAAGCGGTACCGCGCCCCGATTTGGGTCGTCCCAAAGCTCTGGCATCATCCGGTAGAGCCAGGCGGCCGAGTCGTAATCGCCGACGTAGAAGGCGGCATAGAACTTCCGGGGGTCGGCGGAGGGCGCCTCGGTCTTGGGCTGCTTGTATTCCCGCCGAAGAGGGAAGTGCTGGAAGAAGGACGCGTTCGCCATGGGACCGAGCCCCGGCGCGTCCGCGTCCATGTAGGCGTTGAAGCACGAAAGGATCTCCGCGTAGCGCCACTCGGTCGCCACCCCGCCGTTTTTCATGCCCGTGAAGTCGGTGTACTTGAGGTCCCAAGGGGTGAATCCTCCTACGTGGATCATCTTGCCTTTGCCTTTCTCATAGGCGAGGCGCAGGATGCGCTGGAGGGTTTCGGCATCCGTCCCCGGCTTCTGGTTCGGATCGTCGTCCGGCGACTCGTCATGCCACGAGCCGAGGTCGAAGAGGAAGCCTTTGTGGGCGATGAAGTAGTCGTGGTTGCTGAGCAGCGTCCGATCGATCGGGAGCCCGTTCGGCCGTTTCAGCCAGAAAGCGTCCGGGTAGTAGCCCATCTTGAGGGGGTTGCACCGGCCCGTCCGCAGATATCGTTCGGCCGCCCAGAGGTAGGCGTCGCACTTGGCGCTCCCGGTCGTTGGGATGCCCGTGCCGGGGATCATCCCCTTCCCGGTGAACTCAGGCACCTCGACCCGCACCTTCAGGTCTCGCTTCAGCTTCGAGTAGAGTGAGTCTGCCGCCGGGTCATATCGGACCGGCAACAGCCCCTCGACGCCCGCCACGGTGGACGCGACGTTCGACGACGCCGGAACCTCCTCGCGCCAGACCACGAGCCCTTTCACCTTGCCTGGGAACCTCAGAACCAACTCCTCGAAGGAGTCGGATCGGGCGACGGTCGCACCCTTCATCCAGTCGCGGGAGAGGTAGTCCCACCAGTATCGGTCGATCCTGCCCTGCTCCCCGACCAGGTTCACATAGAGCCGGGGCCGGTCGCGATTGGCGAGCCCCTGGAGGGCGGACAGCGCGTGGAGCCTATCCCACTGCTGCCTCGGCGTCAGCCCCTCTAGATTCGCCCACGCGTCGAAGACGGCTACCTCCCCGGCGGAGGAGAGGGCGAGCAGAGGCACGAGCGACAGCATGGAAAAAGGTTAACCGAACCGGCAGGCTTCTGGTGCAAGACCGGTACAAATACGGGTATCGCGAACAGGCCTCGACCGTTCCATAGCTATGCGGCACTGGCGACTTATCCTCGTCGGCTTGGCCTCGTTCGGCTTCGTTCAGGCACCGCGACTCAAGCTGGAGATCGACGGCGGATCTGCCGAGGTCGTGGCGGTATGCCGGATCGAAGAACGGATCATCGAGTGCTGGCACCCGGACGGTACGCGCTTCGAAAAGCTGGAGTCGGACGTGGCGCAGAAGATGTCGAAACACGGTGGGACGACCGTCAGCTTCCGGCACGGCAAAAAGAACCGGTACATTTTCATCCAGACGCGCCAGCGCGGCGTGTATCCCAACAGCCCCTCCGTCAACGCTGTCTCCGCCGGAACCGAGCCGGGCGGACATACGTTTCTCGGCTCCTTCGAAGAGGTCTTCGGCTCTCCCCGGCCCGACGAGTTCTCAGGAACGACGGTCCTGCACACGGTGACGCCGCACGAAGCTGCCGAGACTAACGTGAAGGTCCGGATCGGCCGGTTGGCAGAGACTCGCCGAAAGGTAAGCCTCCGTCCCGGCAGCACCTTCTCGGTCGACGGCCACCGCGTCAAGGTGACGAAGCTCGTCCACGGCTCCCCCTGGGGAGCCCTCGACAACCCGCCTGAGACGATGTGGACGCTGTACTACGAACTGGTCAAGGCCGACGACCGCGACCTGAGGCTCGGGCTCTGGCTGCCGGACGACACGGGCAAGGAGATCGGCCACGTCGACGACCGCGACCGGCTGGTCAAGTCGGCGAGGCTGAGAGAGATCTGGCGGGAACAGGACCTGGCGCGGTCCCAGAACAAGGAGATCCCCTCCTACGCCGCTCGTCGCGTGCTCATCTACGGAGGGCCGGGCGAGACCGTCGTGGGCAGGAAAGTGAGCGGACAGATGGTCGTCAACGCCGATCCTCGCCGCCTGCGTGGCGTCGAAGCGTTCGTGACCTACCTTACCGACGCCGAACTAGGCCCCGTTCCTCTCGACCCGGCGCGGTAGCGGTCACCTTCGCTCCGGACGTTTGGGCGGGGTTTCGGCGCCGAGGAAGGCGATCAGACCCTTGGCGCGTTCGACCTGATGGATGTCTGGCAGCCCGGCCCTGGCTAGTCTTGAGAGCCGAGCTGAGAACCGTCGAATAATGAAGAGATGGTACGATTCCTCGCCAAGGCCGTTTTTGGGATCGTGGGCTTCTTCGCAGGCTATTATCTCGGGTTCTTTGCGACCGCCTATGCTCTGTCATGGATCACCGGGGTATCCATGGAGCACCTTGATCAAGCCATGATGATTTCCGTGCTCACCGGTCCGGCGGGAGCCATTGC
>DASWVS010000206.1:0-2342 GCA_036401135.1 Fimbriimonas sp. | reverse complement strand
CGAGAGTGAGGGAACGGGTATGGAAGTGTCCCGCGACCAGGTGCATCTCGTCGGGCCACCAGGATCCGTCGCGGTGGAAGATCGTCGATTCATCGACCATGTAGTGGACGAAGCGCTTCGCGAGTTCGAGCGCCTGTTCGTTGCCGGTCGCCTCGTACGCCTTGACCAGAGGCAGGATGTGCGAGCCTCCCCCGAAGGCGGCGGGCTCGCCGGGGACGGCGGGGTTCCAGCCGTCGCCGAGCCATGCGGGGTAGGGGTAGTAGCAGTAGGCGTAGCCGGGTCGGCGCTTCACGATGTGGACGCCGATGCTCCAGAGCCCCCGCACCATGTCGTCGATGCGCCTCCGGATGCCGGGGTCCCTGTCCTTCATGTACCAGGTTACGAGCGCCGTCAGGGCGCGCGTCTGGTCGAACATCTCCGCTTCGCGGACGGACCACGCGTTCGCGGGGCGGTACGCCAAGCCGTCCTTAGGGTCGAGGCTCTCGAGCAGAAGCCTCCGATAGCCGGCTTCGACCTCGGCGCCGTGGGTGTCGCCCGTCATATCTCGCGCCAGGATCAGCGAATCGACGTAACGGGACGTCACGTCGATCAGGTCCCAGGCGTTGTGGGTCGCGACCGGCGGGTCCTGGTGGACATTGAGATAGAAGTAGGGGTAGCCCGTCGCATGGTCATGGTTGGCGACCATATGCCCGATCGCCAGTCTGGCCCGATCTCGAAGGTCGAGGGTCTGCGGAATCTGCATGGACGGCTCAGGATACACAACCGCCCGAAGCAATTGTCCAAACAAGGCCGACGGTATGCCTGCACATGGTTCTTCCCCACAGGGTTCCAGACGCGAGGTTGATGCACTAAAGAAAGTGGTGCGGGTTGCCGATTTTACAGCAGTAGACCGCATGGATGCATGTCGCTCAGGGATGATCCGGAGAGGTGGATGATTACTTTGTCAAATAGAAGAAAACGCTGCTCGATCCCCAGATTTCGATACTGTCACGCACTTTTCACGCTCATTCCTTTACTGTCCGCGTCGATCGCGTCGGCGAAGATCCTGCCGCTGACCGCGCCGTCCGGGCTCAGCGGCTATACGGACAGCGATGCGGAGCGATTCCTGCCGAACGGGGAGCTGCTGTACTACGTCTCCGGCAACCTCAACTCGGGTTTCGCGTCGATGGCGTGCGTCTATACCGGCCAGACTTCCGTCGCTCTGAGCCTCGGCGGGGCGAACAGCTCGGTTCTGGCGACGAACTCCCTGGGCGACATCGTCGGCAGGGCCCAATGGGCAGACGGATCTTTCCACGGTTTTCTCCGCCGCGCAGGGACGATGACGGACCTCGGCACGGCGGGTGAAGTCGAGAGCGAGGGGACGGCCTTGAACGAGGCTGGGATCGTGGTCGGCTACACCAAAGACGCCTTCGGCAAGAAGAGGGCGTTTCGATGGGAGAACGGCACCCAGACCCTGCTCCCGACTCCGCTGGGGAGCCAAAGCTGGGCGACCGGCATCAACCTGCAGGGCGACGTCGTCGGCGTCGTCTTCACGGGCGGCTTCCAGTACCCGGTCCTCTGGCGTAACGGTGCCTTGATCGATCTGGCAGGACAGACCGGACTGTATTCAGCGACGGGGACCATCCACACCGTCACCGATTCCGGACACGTGTTTTTCCGGGCGACAGGCCTCAACGACTTCGACGAATTCGTCGACCTGCCCTATGTTTACGATGGCGTGTCGGCCATACCCCTGACGCTCGACGGTGCGTCGGGAACGTTCGCCGGAGCAAACCCCGACGGCGACGCCATCGGCTACGGCCGGACCTCCGGTGGCCGAATGCATGCCTTCCTGTGGTCCTCGGGATCGTTCATCGATCTGACTCAGCTCACCGGTTTGACGAACGCGTCGGGCTATCCCGAGCTCATCCTTCCGGGAACGATCGGGTTCCGCGGCTCAGGGTACGACTCCAGTCTCGTCTTCAAGGACCTGTTCTTCGTCTATCGCGATGGGCAGGCCCACGCGGCGACCCTCGGCGGGGAATCTTCGACCGCCTTCGATCTCAGCGCAACCGGCGAAGCCGTCGGAGCCGCGCAGACGGCGAGCGGCGTGAACCACGCCTTCCGGTGGAGC
Source organism: Fimbriimonas sp. (assembly GCA_036401135.1). Taxonomy (GTDB): domain Bacteria; phylum Armatimonadota; class Fimbriimonadia; order Fimbriimonadales; family Fimbriimonadaceae; genus Fimbriimonas. Next base: position 229 of record DASWVS010000206.1, on the reverse strand, counting down.
AACGGGCAGACCGTCGACCTTGGCGCGACGTGGGAGGGCGAGAGCCTGGCGTACGGGACGAACACGACCGGTTCCGCCGTCGGCTACTACGTCGCCGAGGACTGGAGCTACCGAGCGTGCCTCTACCAAGGGGGCGCGATCGTGGACTTGGGCGTGAATTCGAGCTATTCGTACGCTCACCTCGTGAACGATGACGGTATTTCGGCGGGCGCTTACCTTACCGAAGACT
>DASWVS010000205.1:0-1809 GCA_036401135.1 Fimbriimonas sp. | reverse complement strand
TGGACGACGACGACCTCCTGCTTCCCAACCATCTCGAGAGCGTCGTCGGGTCGACAGCGTCGCACCTCGCCCTCCAGACTTTCGGTGCGAACCGGTACGTCGAGATCGACGGGGAAGGAACCTACCCCTACTGGGTCAGCCGGATCGAGATCGGCCACACCCGCCGTTTTTCCCTCCTGCGCCAGCTTCAGGGAAACTACATCCCGATCTGCAACCTCTTCGTCTCCCGAGCCCTCCTCCTCGCCACCGGCGTGCGTTACGACGAGTCCCTCGAGGTGTTCGAGGACTGGCAGTTCCTGATGGACGTGAACCGGTACGTCGAGATCGAGTGCGTGCCCGTTGTCACGACCATCGTTAACATGCGGAGCAACGAGTCGAACACAATCCGGGTGCCGGCGATGCAGACGGAATGGATCCGAACGGGAGAACGGATGCGCGAGCGGTTGGTTTCCCAGCCGCGACTGGTGAGCCCCAAGGAGCTTCAGGATCTGGCGGACTACGGAGCCAAGATCGAAGCGGCGCTCGAGTTCCGAGACCGTTACCGAAGGCTCGCCCCGGTTCTCAAGATTCTGTTGTCGGGTGCGAGACTGGCGAAACGGACCTTGCCGGAGCCGGTCAAAAGGAAGCTCCGCCGACCGAAGGCCGGCTAAAGGATCTTGGCCAACTTGGCCTCGAGGCGATCGTCGGCGGCCTCGAGCGTCCATCGCGAGCGAACGACCTGTGAAGCCTGAGCACCGAGCCGGTCGCGCAGCGGCTTGTCTTCAAGCAGACGGAGCACCGCGTCCGCAAACTCCTGGGGGTCGTGTTCGCACAGCAAGCCGTTCTCGCCGTCGACGACCGTCTCCCGGACGCCCCCTTCGGCGACGGCGATCACCGGGCAACCGCAAGAGCAAGCCTCGAGCGGGGCAAACCCAAAAGGCTCCAGCCGCGGCGCATAAACCATCGCCCATGCCCGGTTGAGCAGGTCGACGAGCTCCTCGTCGGTAATGTAGAGCCGAGGCACAAACGTGACGCCAAGCTCCGCAGCGAGCCGTTTCATCCTTGACAGGTATGCCTCGTCCTTCGTGTTTCCAACCCAAACCAGCGTCGGACGCGTACCTTCGGGAATCCGTGCAATCGACTCGATCACGAATTCGGGGTTCTTCGTCGGGATCAGCGATCCAAGGCTGATGACAAAGCGCTCGCGTTCGAGCGACCGGTTCTCGAAAAGATCGGTGTCGATCCCGAGGTAGCAGACCTCCGAATCGAGCCCGTATGCCCGCAACACGGATTCGCGGCTGAAACGCGAGTTGACGAGGATCTGATCGAACGGCCGGATGTTCTTCAGCTCCTCGGTCAAGGCGACGCGATCGTGGTATACGGCGATCGAGGCCCTCCCCCGCTTTTTGATCGAGTTTAGGCCCCAACCGCGGAGACCGGGATCGTCGGGAAGGATCCATGGTAGCTCTGGCATCGCCTCATGGAGGCGCCGCCTGGGTTCATGCAGATAAATAGTCTTCGGTAGGTGGACGTGCCTTGAGATGAACGGGGCGTGGAACACCATGTCCACGTTGGAGAAGAGCAGGTCGAAGCCCCCTTGGTCGATCTCCTCCGCACACCGGCGCGAATGCTCGTGCATCGCCGCCACGATCCGTTCGCTCCACTTGTAGTACAGCCAGAGGCGTCCGATATAGAAGCGCGAATCTTTCTCGTACTCCGGGATCGGGTGCTCATGCTCGGTGGCCAGGTCGGCGAGCCGAAGAAACTCTTCCTGGCGAACAGGCGGCCTCCATAGCTCGACGTGGTGCCCCCGTTTCGTCAAACCCCTGA
>DASWVS010000204.1:0-2126 GCA_036401135.1 Fimbriimonas sp. | reverse complement strand
GAAGAAGGACTCTATCTCCCGCCTCGTCTGATCAAGAACTATAACACGCCTTTCGGAGGCATGAGTTGGAGCTCGTCGACGTTTCGGTCGGGCGGCATCCGCACCACGTCCCGGATCGCCTCGGCCACGGCGGTCGCCCGGAGCATGTCCGCTCTCTCCGGTTGAAAGTCCATCACCTCCCACAGCGGCGTGTCCGTGGCTCCGGGGATGATGTTCGTCACCCGCAGCCCCTGTCGGCGGAACTCCTCGGCGAGGATCTTGCCGAGGGTCCACAGCCCGGTCTTTCCGACGCTGTAGCCGGCCGTGCCGGGCAGGGTCCGATTCACGACAAGGCTCAAGACGTTGACGATCTGTCCCCCTTGCTCGAGCATCCATGGCAGGATCGTATGGCACAGCACCAGGGGCCCGAGCAGGTTGGTCGCGATCTCCCGCTCGATGCTTTCCAGGTTCGCCTGGTCGAAAGGTCGAAACTCGGCGTAGCCGGCATTGTTCACCAGGATCGGATACGCAGGTCCGAGGCCGCGGGCGAAGTCGACGAGGTCGAGGCAGCTTTGGCGGTTCGTCAGGTCGCAGGCGCGCACGTGCGCCGCGCCTCCCGCCCAGCCGATCTCCTTCGCCAGCTCGTCGAGCGCGTTGAGACGCCTCGAAGCCAGCACGACTTCGATCCCTTCGCGTGCCAGCAGCAGCGCTGTCTCGCGGCCGATCCCGCTCGAGGCGCCCGTGACGATCGCCCGGCGGGTCACGCCGACACCTCGAAGGAGCTGCGCGCCGTCTCCCAGAGACGCACGCGCTGAAGCTTGGCCGGGAGTTGGCCGTCGAGGCGCCGGAACACCTCCAGAACGAGAATCTCCGAGGTCGTGGGGACCCCTTTGAACTCAGGAAGGTCCTCGTTCAGGTTTCGGTGGTCGTAGCGGTCGACGACCCGATCGTTCACCTGACGATCCAATTCGCCAAGGTCGCAAAGGAAGCCCGTCCGCTCGTCGGGCTCCCCCGAAACCGTCACCTCCAGCACGTAGTTGTGTCCGTGACCGGCCGGGTTGTTGCACTTCCCGTACAGTTCGAGGTTCTCCTCATGCGTGAGTTTCGATGAATGGAGCCGGTGGGAGGCGGCAAATTCGTAGACCCGTGTGACCGTAACCATGCCTGTATCGATATCGAGCTCTCCCCACAGCAGGGGCGTTTCCTCCAGTTTGAGCCGGTCAAGCCGGGCTCCCTCCGGCAAAGAGCTCGTAAGCTCAGCTTGGATAAACCGGAGGAGGTTCTCGAGGGAGGGGCTGTGCATCCGGAAGTAATCGACCTCGTCGTTGAGGCTGCGCTGATCGAACCGCCGGACGATTTTCTCCTGCAAAACGTCGTCGATCCACTTGATGTTGACGACCATTCCGTTCGCCATATCCGTCCATCCGGATACGCTGACGTCCAGCACATAGTTGTGACCATGGCTGAAGGGCGAGGCCCAGGCGCCGAAAAGCGATCGGTTCTCGGCTTCCGTCAAGCCTTCCAGCCAATACCGATGCCCACTCGAGAACGAGACCCGCCGCGTCAAACCGACGGGTCTTTCCTCGACTTCGCTACGCTCGCTCGACATCGGCTTATCTCTCACTACGATACGGCACTCCCAAAGCGCTCGGAGCCTGAGTCCCTTTGCCGACAAAAACAAGGACGAGCAGCGCGATGACGTACGGCAACGCGGTCATCAATTGGTAGGGCACGTTCAGTCCGATGCCCTGGAACCAGTATTGGAGGCTTTCCACGAACCCAATAAGCAACGCGGCGGCGACAACCCCCAGCGGGTGCCATCTCCCGAACGTCACCATCGCGATCGCGACGAACCCTCTCCCGGCGGTCATGTTCTCGGCGAACGAGCCTGCGACTCCCAGTGCAAGGTATCCCCCCGCGAGCCCGCCGAACGCGCCCCCGATCAGGCACGCGCCATACCGGAGGCGCGAGGTCGAGAAGCCCGAAGACTCGACCGCCGGCGGGTACTCGCCGGCGGCGCGGAGGGCAAGCCCCCAGCCGGTCGACCTCAGAAGCCAGGCTGTCGTGGGGATCGCAAGGATCATGAAGCCGATCACCGCATCGAACCCGTACCACTTCCCGATGATCGGCACGCTGAGCAACTGGCC
>DASWVS010000203.1:0-6235 GCA_036401135.1 Fimbriimonas sp. | reverse complement strand
TGAAAGAGGTCCTGGAAAGCCTGTAACCCGAACACCGAAAGCCGATGAGCCGCCCCGACGTCTTCAACACCCATATCCACCTGCCGCCCAACTTCTCGGCGTTCAACACGGTCGACGAAGCGCTGGACCAGGCGGCGGCGGAAGGCTGTGTGCTGCTCGGTGCGAGCAACTACTACGACTTCAGCGTCTACGAGCCGTTCGTTTCGGGAGCGAGGGAGCGCGGCATCCATCCGAGCTGCGGGATCGAGATCCTGTGCCGGGACGAGGTGGCGGCGAAAGAAGGCGTTCGCTATAACGATCCGGCCAACCCGGGCAAGGTTTACCTGTGCGGCAAAGGCTTGGTCCGATGGAAGGACCCGACGCCGCGCGCGAAGGAGTTGTTGTCCCGTATCCGTCGAGCCGACGAGGCTCGGATGGCGGAGATGGCGGAGCGCCTCCAATCCGAATTCGGCGGGGGCCCGGACGCCGGGACGATCGTGGCTCGAGTGGCGGAGCGGCACGGGGTTCCTGCGGAGACGGTCGTGCTCCAGGAACGGCACCTCGCCCAGGCTTACGCCGAGGCGTCCGGCCAGGATGCCACCGAGATCCGTTCCCGGCTCATGAAGGCCGGCAGGCCGGCGTTCGTCGAGGAGAGCTACGTCAGCCTCGAAGAGGGGATCGAACTGGTGCGCGAACTGGGGGGCATCCCCGCCTATCCTTTCGTCGCCGACGGGATGAACCCGGTGAGCGAGAGGGAGCGCGACCTCCCGGCGCTCATCGAACGGCTGCAGGAAAGAGGCATCCATGCCGCCGAGTTCATCTCGAGCCGCAACTCCCCCGAGGTCCTGGCCGACTACGTCCTGAAGCTTTGGAGCGAGGGCTTTCCCGTCACCTGCGGGACCGAGCACAATACGGGCGAACGGATGCCCCTCCTGCCACGCTGCAAAGACGGTTCGCCGATTCCGGAGCCGGTGATGGAGGTCTTCTGGAAGTCCGCCCTCAAGATCAAGGAGCATGAATCGAATGCCCGACCTTAGCGAACTCGTCCAAGTGTCCCGCCGTTACGGAGGGGACCGCGACTTCGTCATCGCCGGCGGCGGGAACACCTCGCTGAAGGAGGGCGGCCGGATGTGGGTGAAGGCGAGCGGCCACGCGCTCGCCACGATCGACGAGGACGGCTTCGTCGAGATGGACCTGTCGGCGCTTCAGAGCCTCGTGCACGAGGACTATGGGACCGACGCGAACCGACGCGAGGAACTGTTCAAGGCCGCGATTTATGCGGCGCGGCTCCATCCGGAGAAGGGCCAGCGTCCGTCGGTCGAGTGCGCGGTGCACGCGCTCTTTCCTCACCGGTACGTCGTGCACACGCACGCGACGTACGCGAACATGGTTTCCTGCCGAGTGGACGGCGAAGCGTTCGCAAAGAAGGTCTGGGGCGACGAGGTCCTCTGGGTGCCGTATGTCGATCCCGGCTTCACGCTGGCGCAGGAGATCGCGAAGCGCATCCAGGGTCGCGATCCCGCCAAACCGCTCGCGATGGTCTGGCAGAACCACGGGTTCGTCGTCGCCGCGCAGACGGTGGAGGAAATCGACGCCGTCACCGAGCGGGTGTTGGATCGGATCAAAGCGCTTCTGCACCACGAAGGCACGAAGGACGCAAGGACTCACGACAGGCTTCGTGAGACTTCATGCTCTCCGTCCCTTCGCGGTTCCTTGGCCCGTAGAGGCTATCCCTCGATCGTCAGCCTTCAAGACTCTGCCACGGTGATGCGGTTCGTGAACCACCCCGACGCTCCGCGACTTACCGCGCAAGGCCCGCTGATCCCCGACCAGATCGTTTACTGCAAATCCTTCCCGCTGTGGCTGTCGCCGGAAGACGACATCGACCAGGCACTGACGAAGCACGAGCATGAAACCGGGTTCCTTCCGAAGGTCGTTCTCGTCCCGGGGCTTGGGATGCTGGCGATCGGGCCCTCGGCGAAGGACTCCCAGGACGTTGCCGAGATGTACGAGGACGCCGTCCGGGTGATGCTCGGGGCGGAGGCCTTGGGCGGCGTCAGCCCTATGTCGAGGCGGGATCGCGAGTTCATCGACGCCTGGGAGGTCGAGCAATACCGCCGCGCGGTTGCTTCGAAGAGAGGCGATGGCAGGCTCAGTGGAAAGGTCGCCGTCGTGACCGGCGGCGCGCAGGGCTTCGGCCGCGGAATTTCGGAGGCGCTCGCGAAGGAGGGCGCGCACGTCGTGCTGGCCGACGTCAACAGCGCCCTTGCTCGCGAGGTCGCGGATGAGCTTTGCGTCCGGTTCGGTTCCAGACGGGCGATGGGCGTGGAGGTGGATGTCGCGGACTCCGCGTCTCTGAAGGAGATGGTCGAGAAGGTGGTCGCAGCCTACGGCGGCATCGACCTCTACGTCTCCAACGCCGGCGTGCTTCGCGCGGGGAGCGTGAAGACGCAGGATCCGAACGACTTCGACCTGGTCACGAAGGTGAACTACCAGGGGTACTTCTACGGGGTGCAGGCGGTCGCTCCCGTCATGGCGACACAGAACCAGACGAATCCTGCCGGCTGGTGCGACATCGTCCAGATCAACTCCAAGTCGGGGCTGCAAGGCTCGAACAGGAACGGCGCCTATTCAGGCTCCAAGTTCGGCGGCATCGGCCTCACCCAGTCCTTCGCGCTGGAACTGGTGGAGGACCGAATCAAGGTGAACGTGATCTGTCCGGGCAACTTCTTCGAGGGGCCGCTCTGGTCCGACCCCGAAAACGGCCTCTTCGTGCAGTACCTGCGCGAAGGCAAGGTGCCGGGAGCACAAACAATCGAGGACGTGAAGCATTTCTACGAGGCCAAGGTGCCGATGGGCCGGGGCTGCCGGGTCGAGGACGTGGTGAAGGCGCTGCTGTACCTCGTCGAGCAGGAGTACGAAACCGGCCAGGCTCTCCCGGTCACGGGAGGGCAGGTGATGCTCTCCTAGGGAGCGCGGCCTTCAGGCCGCTCAAGGGCCACGGGCTTCAGCCCCCTCGCGAGGAAACCGTAGTCATCCACGAAAGGTTATCGAATGAACATCCCCACCAACCAATATGCCGTCCAACTCGTCGGGCCGGGCGAACTGCGCCTGAACCCCGAGAAGCCGGTCAGCCTGCCCGGTCCGCACCAGATCCTCGCGAAGACGGAGGCGGTGGGGCTCTGCTTCTCGGACATGAAGCTGCTCAAGCAGTTCGACCAGCACGTGCGTAAGGGCAGCATCCTCTCAGGCATTCCCGCCGAGGCTCTCGGTGAGATGCCGAACTACGTCCCCGGCTCCAAACCCACGGTTCCGGGGCACGAGGTGGTCTGCCGGATCATCGAGGTCGGCGAAGAGGTGCGGCACTACCGTCCCGGCGAGCGCTACATCGTGCAGGCCGACTACCGGCCCTTCAAGACCGCCGGCTCCAACGGCGCGTTCGGCTACAACTTCGAAGGCGGCCTTCAGGAGTACATCTTGTTCGACGAGCGAGTGATCGGGGACCCGAATGCCGACGAGGGGTTCATGATCCGCGTCGAGGACAGCCGCCCTGCGTCGCAGGTTGCGCTCGTCGAGCCTTGGGCGTGCGTCGAGAACTCGTACGTGACCCCGGAACGTCGCTCGATCAAGGCCGGTGGAAAGATTCTGGTGGCTTGCGACCTCGGGCGGTGTGCGAAGGGCCTTGCCGGCTCCTTCACGAACGGCGAAGGCCCCGCGGAAGTGACGGTCTACGCACCGAAAGGGCAGGCGAAGGCGATTCGAGACGAGGCCTCGTCCGGACGAACCGCACTCAGGGAGGCGAACAACCTCGATGAGCTTCCCGACGAAGGCTTCGACGATATCCTTTACTTCGGATCGAACGCCGACACCCTCGAGCTTCTGAACGACAAGCTCGCCAAGGGGGGCGTGATGAACGTCGTCCTGGGCGGGCAGAGCATCGGGAGGAAGGTGAGCGTAGGCGTTGGGCGCATCCATTACGGCGGCACCCGCTGGATCGGGACGGCGGGAGACGACGCCGGAGCGAGTTACGGCATGATCCCCGAAACCGGCGAGGTTCGGCCGGACGATCGAGTGCTGGTCGTCGGCGCGGGCGGGCCGATGGGGCAGATGCACGTGATCCGCGACCTCGCGGTCAGCGGACAGGTGGTCGCCGCCGACATCGACGACGCCCGCCTGAACGCACTCGGCCAGAAGGTGGGACCCGACGAGAAGTTTCACGCGGTGCGCACCGAGGAGCTCGAGGGCGAGTTCGGCTACATCGCCCTCATGGCCCCTGTACCGACTCTGGTCGAAGAGGCGATCGAAAGGGCGCAGCCGGGAGGCATCGTCAACGTCTTCGCGGGGATCCCCGCGCCGGTGAAGCACCCCCTCGACCTCGACACCCTGATCCATAAGCAGGTCTTCGTCTTCGGCACCAGCGGGAGCGAGCCGCGCGATATGCGCCTGGTGCTTCAGAAGGTCGTCGAAGGCAGCCTCGACACCAACGTGAGCGTCGGCGCCGTCAGCGGTATGGCGGGCGCGGTCGACGGGCTGGCGGCGGTCGAGAACCGGACAATGGACGGGAAGATCATCGTCTACCCTCAGCTCCACGCCGTTCCCCTGGTCCCGTTGGAGAAGTTGGCGGACATTTACCCCACCGTCGCCGCCAAACTCGACCACGGCCGCTGGTGCCAGGAAGCCGAGGAGGAGTTCCTGAAGGTGGCAGAATGAATGGAGAGTGCGGTGGCCTGCCGCCGCTTTTCGGCGGCCGAACCCGTGAGGCCGCTCGCAGGCTCGCGGCATGAAAGCGGTGCCGGGTCGCCGCACTCGAGAAAGATGAGCAACCTCCTCGAAACCGCCCGAAAGGTCATCCGGATGGAGACCGAAGCCGTCCAGTCGCTCGAGGACTCCCTCGACGAGCGCTTCCTCCGGGCGATCGACCTCATGCTCCACTGCAAGGGCAGGGTCGTCACGACCGGAATGGGAAAGGCCGGCCTCATCGCCCGCAAGGTCGCCGCGACCCTCGCTTCCACCGGCACGCCCTCGTTTTTCATGCACCCCGGCGAAGGCGTCCACGGCGACCTCGGCATGATCACCTCCGACGACGTCGTGGTGGCCTACTCCAACGCCGGCGAAACCGAAGAAGTGCTGCGGATCCTCCCGTATCTCAAGCACTTCGGGACTCCCCTCGTCGCCGTGACCAGCAACCCGAACTCGACCCTCGCCAAGAACGCGGAGGTCGCTCTCGAAGTCCCGGTGAAGTTCGAGGCCTGCCCGATGAACCTCGCCCCGACCAGCAGCACGACCGCCATGCTCGCCCTCGGCGACGCGCTCGCGCTGGTGCTGCTCGAGGCGCGGGGGTTCCAGCCGGAGGACTACGCTCTTCGCCACCCCGGAGGCTCGCTCGGCCGTCGGCTGTTGACGAAGGTCGGCGACATCATGCACCGCGGCGAGGACAATCCGGTCGTGAGCGAGGACGCGACGCTGCAGGAGGCGATCTTCGTCATGAGCCGAAGCAAACTGGCCGCCACCAGCGTCAGCGGCGCCGGGGGCAAACTGACCGGCTTCTTCACCGACGGGGACATGCGGCGCTACCTGCTGCAAGGCGCGCCCGACCTTCAGATCCCGATCCGTGAGCTGATGACGAAGAACCCGAAGCGGGCCTGGCCCGACATGATGGCGGTGAAAGCGCTCGAAATCCTCCGCGAGTTCAAGATCATCGAGCTTCCGGTGGTGGACGAGGACGACCGCCCGATCGGGATGGTCCACCTTCACGACATCACCCGCGCAGGCATCACGTGAGGGCGGTCCAGATCGGCGCCGGAAACATCGGGCGGGGTTTTCTGGGGCAGCTCTTTTACGAGTCGGGCTGCTTCACCACCTTCATCGACGCCGACCCTGAGTTGGTCCGGCTCCTGAACGAGCGGGGCGAATATCCGGTCGAGGTCGTAGATCCGCTCTCGACGATCCGGGTGAGCAACTTCCGCGCGGTCGAAGCCGGAACCGAGCAAGCGGTCCGGGCGATCGCCGAAGCCGATATCGCCGCGACCGCCGTCGGCGCCAACGTTCTCCCCAAGATCGTGCCGATGCTCCTTGCCGGCCTCGCCGGCAGAGAAGCGCCCCTCGACCTGATCCTCGCCGAGAACCTGCACGAGTCCGCCGCGCGCATGCGGGAGTGGTTTTCCCTCACCCCGACCCCTCTCCCTCGGAAAACCGAGGGCCACCTCGGCCTTGTCGAGGCCAGCATCGGCCGGATGGTTCCGGCAACGACGGAGGA
>DASWVS010000202.1:0-7879 GCA_036401135.1 Fimbriimonas sp. | reverse complement strand
GAGCGGCGCCCCGGCCGATTCCAACACACCGAAAAGGAAACGCGGGAATCGCACCACGCCGACGAAAGTGACTCCCGAGGATTCGGATGGAAACTCTCTGGGGCGCTCCCCCTTCAGTTCTTTCCGCGAAAGGCGCAGACTGTAGCCATGCTGTCTTGCGCGGTCGCTCTTCTCGCGGTGTCGGCTCAGGGGCCGGTCACGGTCGTACCGAACCTATGGACGCGTGAGCCGAATGCCGGAACGTGCGTCGCCGATGCCGCCGTCGCTCGCGGCGGCAAGCCGACGTTCCGGATCCGGCACACGTCCGCTTCCGACTGGGCGATGGAACTCGGCGGCCCCGTCTCCGCCCGCCCGGGCCAGGTCTTCAAGCTGGCTTCGGACCTGAAGATCGAGGGCGCGGGGACCGCGGGCGTGAGCTTCGTCGTGCGCCGGGGCGACGAGGTCATGGAGTGGCTGGCGGGAGAGCGCCCCCTTCGAGCGATGGGCGACTGGCAAACGAGCACGGCCTCGGTCCTCATCCCTGAGGATGCGACCAGCGTCCAGCCCCGTCTGATCGGCAACGGTCCCGCCACGGTCTGGATCGGTTCGGTCACGCTTTCGAGCCGCTTCGTGGGAACGCTTCCGAAAACGACCCAGCCGGTCGTCTTGGAGAGCCGCGCGCTGCGCGTCGAGGTCGATCCGGCGACCCTCGCCGTCACCACGGAGGACAAGCGCACCGGTAGGAAGTGGGCTCACCGAGCGCCCACCCCTGCGATCCGGGCCACCAGCTTCGCCGGGAAAGGAAGGGAGCTGGCGGTGAACGCCCTCGCGCCGGACGGCGAAGGCGAGCTGAAGCTCAGCCTGGAGCTCGACGCGAACAAGCCCGAGATGGCCACCCGCGTCGAGGGGAAGGGACCGATGAGCCGGAGCATCGCCTTTCCCGGCGCGCTCGCCGCCACCAAGGAGACCGAGCACATCCTGCCCGTCAACATGGGGATCGGGTTCCGAGCGGACGATCCCGCGATCGAGGATCAATGGTTGGTCGGCTACGGCGGCCACGGCCTGTGCATGGGGTTCTTCGGACAGATCGAAGGCGGCGCGGGGGTCCTGAGCATCGTCGACCGGAGCGACGACTTCCTGCTCACCGTCCGTCGCCGGGAAGGCATCCTGGAAGCCCAGCCGACGTGGGTTCCGGAGAAGGGGCGATTCGGATACGGGCGAAGTCTGAGGACGGTCTATTTCGACAAAGCCGACCCCACCGCCCTCGCGCTCCGCTACCGGGAGCACGCGAAGCAGGCGGGCCTGGTCAAGACGCTGGCCGAGAAGGCGAAGGCGAATCCGCTGGTGGCGCGAGTCGCTCGAGCAGCTAACCTCTGGACGTGGGGCCCGAAGCTCCCCCTCGCCCGCGCGGTCGCCGGGGCGGGAATGAAAGATGTGCTCTGGAGCGGTGGCGGCAACCCTTCGGAACTGCAGGAATTCCGCAACCTAGGGTTCCTGGTCGGCCGCTACGACATTTACCAAGATGTCATGGACCCTTCGCGCTTCGCCGACCTCCCCTGGACCCACCCGGACTGGACGACCGAGGCCTGGCCGGACAAGCTGGTGCGCAACGCGGACGGTGACTGGGTCAAGGGCTGGGTCGTGCAGGACAAGCAGGGCAAAGACGTTCCATGCGCGGTCTGCTGCGACGTCGAAGCGCTTCCGTTCGCTCGTTCCCGCATCGCGAAGGAGCTGGAAGACCACCCCTACCAGGCGCGTTTCATCGACACCACCACCGCGTCCGAGTACCGCGAGTGCTACGACCCCCGCCACCCGATGACGCGCACCCAGAGCCGGCAGGCGCGGATGAAGCTGCTGCAGATGGTCACCGACTTCGGGCTGGTCGCCGGCTCGGAGACCGGCCATGAGGCGTCGGTCCCGCACCTCGTCTACTACGAAGGGATGATGAGCCTCGGCCCTTATCGCGTCGCCGACGCCGGAACCGACCCACCGAAGATCTACGAGGAGCTTCCGGAACGGGTGAAGACGTTCCAGCTCGGGCCCAAGTACCGCCTCCCCCTATGGCAGCTCGTCTACGGCGACAGCACCGTGAGCACGTGGTACTGGGGGGACTTCAACAACAAGCACCTCGGCACCTGGGACCTGCGCGACCTCTGGAACGTGCTCTACGGAACGCCGCCGATGTACTTCACCGACGCCGCCGGTTTCGAGAAGCATCGCGACCGGTTCGTCGAAAGCTATCGGAAAATCGCATCGGTGCTTCGCCATACGGCGATGCGCCGCATGGTCGCCCACCGATACCTCACCCCCGACCGGACGGTCCAGCAGACCCAGTGGGACAACGGGCTCCGGATCACGGTGAACTTCGGCGACCGTCCGTACGGCGAGCTGCCGCCGAAGTCGCACACGGCGACCTTTGGCAACGCCGCTGGCACCAGGAGCGCAGGCTTCAGCCTGCATGGGTCCGCAGACTTCAGTCTGCGGCACACCGGCAGTCGCCGTCTTGCTGCTCAGAACTGATCCGTCATGAACATCTGGGGCAGGCCGGGGACGTTGTAACCCATCAGATACAACTCCACCTTCGCGTCGTGCACGGGGATGCCGAGTTGATCGGTCATGAAGGCGGTGCCGAACCATTCCGTGCCCGTCGGCAGGGGAAGCGCCTCCTGCGGCGTTTCGAAGATCGCCTCGCGCAGCGAACCGACCTCGTGGCAGAGGTAGCCGCCCTGGAAATACGTGCAGGTCCGGTAGTGCCAGTTCCAGTACTGCCAGCGGAGTTCGTCGCGGCGGAGCCGGTCCGGGTGCCCCTTCGCCCATTCGTTGTAGAGCGCCTTGACGTCGGCGGGCTCGACCGTGTCCGCCGCCTCTTCGGGGCGCAACCGTACGGGACCCCGCAGCACGCGGTCCAGCGTCTCGAACCCGATCCGGTCGTAGACCCGGGCGTCGCGGGCGAAGAGGAGCGCCCGGCCTTCGCCCCGCTTCTCATGCTCCTTCAGCACCCGGCGCATCAGCGTCGTGGCGTACCCCTCGCTCCGCCTCTTCGGGTGGGTCGCCACACCCGCGATCCCGATCGCCCTGCCCCAGCCGAACTCGAGCGGCGTGGTGGTCAGGATCGATACCATCTCGTTCGCCTCGAAGAGCGCCCACTTTCGGTTCAGATCGTAGTACGGCTCCGTGAAGAAGACGTCGTAGGCGCGCTGGAAATCGAGGCCGAAGACGTCGCAGAGAAAGTGCAGGTACCCCTCCGCCTCGCTTTCACGGATGGACCGGATATCGATCATGGATCCGTTCTACCAGCTACTCCGGTTCGGCGGGCGGAGGCGACTGCGGGACCGTCGCCTCGCGAACGATCACGCGCACCCGCACCGTCTCCTCGCCGCGCACCACCCTCAGGCCAGTCGGGACCTGGAGCGGGACGGTGAAGGTGGTCGTTTCTTTGAGGCCGGTGATGTCGATCGGCTGGGTCTGCACCTTCGAGATGGCGGCGAGCGCGAGGCTGGCCCCTTGCAGGGTCACCTGCTTCGGCTCGACGAAAGCGCCCTCCGAGACGTAGCCCTGGGCGATCTGGCCCCGGTAGCGCGGCGAGACGAAGATCGTCTTCTGCTCGGGCGCGACGTCCAGGACCGGCGAGATGCGGACGAAAAGAGGGTCGGTCCGGATCAGGTCCTCGTTGAGCGGCTTCCCTTCCCGGTCCACCACGTCGACGCTCAGGCTGACGGGCCTCGAACTGCTGGTGTCGACGGTCGACAGATCGTAGATCACCCGCGCGGAAGCGGCTTTGTCGACCACCGACTTCGCTCCGCGCACGACGACCTCGGGCGGATCGGCGACGGTGTCCGTGAGGCGGTACTTCGAGTTTCGCAGCTGTCCCTGTCCCTCGACCCGCACCCGGACCGTCTTCCGCTCGACCGGTTCGATCGTCACCAGCGTCGACAGGAACTTGTTCGTGGCGAACTCCTCGATCGCCTCGGGGTAGATCTTCACCGGATATCGGCGGGTGCCCGGCTTGGCGTCGGTGAGGTCCACCAGGGCGGCGAGGTCGTCGCTCCGGATGTCGACCAGTTTGTCCTCCGGGCCGACGGCGGCGAAGCGGAAGATCTCGTCCATCTCGGTCACGATGTACCGATCCTCGGGCAAGCCCTCCTGGGTCAGCTTCACCGCATACCGCACCGGCGTCATCGGCTTGGTGTTCTGGGCGTAAACCACCATCCAGAGGACGACCGAGATGAGGAGCGAGAAGAGCATCAGGGGGATGTTGATGTTCTTCATGGCTTCGCCTTAGCGGCGCTCCTCCGCCGCTGCCTCCGCGTCAGGATCGTCTTCTCCGGTCGCTTCTCGGCGCCGACGCTCCGGAGCTCGCGGTTCAGGCGGTCGCGGAGCTCGATGTGGTTCGCAAGCCTCCAGACCCGGCCTTCGTAGGCGTAGGAGATCGTGCCCCGCTCCTCGCTGACGATCACGGCGATGCAGTCGAAGACCTCGGTCACGCCGACTCCGGCGCGGTGCCGCATGTGCAGGTTCGGGTCCAGGCGGGCCGATTCGCTCAGCGGCAGGCGGCAGGCGGCGGCGACGATGGTGTCGTTCCGGACGATCACCGCCCCGTCGTGGAGAGGGTTGCCCTCGTAGAAGATCGCGTTCAGCAGCGGGGCGCTGACCTTGGCGTCGAGAGTCACGCCGTTGGCAGCGATCTCATCGAGCGGGGTCCCCTTCTCGATCACGATCAGGGCGCCGACGCTCTGGGCGGCGAGCTCGGCGCAAGCGGCGACAAGCTCCTCGACCGTCCGCGCCTCGGTGTGGTCCTCCACGCTGGTGACGAGCTTCTGGGGCCAGAGGCCCAGCTTGCCGAACGTCTCGAGGGCCGTCCTCAGCTCGGGCAGGAGCAGGATGACCAGCGCGACGGGAGCGAGCAGCGTCGCCCGCTCGAGGATGTAGTACAGCGTGTGCAGGCCGAGCAGCCGGCTCAGGAGCAGGACGATCAGGAAGATCATGACCCCCACGAGGATCCGCCACGCGCGCGTGCCTCGGACCAGCATCAACAGCCGGTAGTTGAGGTAGGCCACCAGCAGGATGTCCAGCACGTGGACCAAGATCTCCCGAAGGCTGAGATCCCGCAGGCTCGCGAATTGGCGTAGGATGTCTTCCAAGTAAGTTTGCTCTCTCCTGATTTTAGCCTTCGGTGGCGGCTCCCTGTGGCTCGACGCTCGCCCTTTACGTTCGTTCTACGGGTGCGGGCGGCATAATGGAGTCCATATATGTCCGACGGTTCACTGAGGCCCCTTGACGCGATCCGCGTCGATATCGACCAGGTCGACGACCAACTCATCCAGATTCTGAACCGGCGGGTCGAGCTCGCCCAGGAGGTCGGGCGGGTGAAGGGGCGCGACGGCCGGCCATTCTTCACCCCCGAGCGCGAGCGGGCGATCTACGAAAAGCTGCAGCGGACGAACCCAGGGCCGCTTCGCCAACAGCAGCTCGAGGCGATCTTCCGCGAGATCATCTCGGCGGCCCGCGCGGCCGAGAAGCCCTTGGTCGTCGCCTACTGGGGCCCTCCCGGCACCTTCACGAACCTCGCCGCGATCAAGACCTTCGGCATGAGCACCGACTTCGTCGCCGAGGACTCCATCCAGGACGTGTTCCAGGCGGTGGAGCACGGGCAGGCCGACTACGGCGTGGTGCCGGTCGAGAACTCGGTCGCAGGGATCGTGCCCGAGACGCTGGACATGTTCCCGCAGACGAACGTGAAGATCTGCGCCGAGCAATATATCGCGATCCACCACCACCTGCTCTCGGTATCCCCGTCGCTCGACGAGATCGAGAGGATCTACGCGGGGCCGCAGCCGGCGAGCCAGTGCCGGCGCTGGCTGCGGGCGAACCTGCCGAACGCCGAGATCGTCGAGGTGGTGCCGACGGCGAAGGCGGCGGAGCGGGCGCTCCAGGACCCGGGTTCGGCGGCGATCGCGAACCGGCTGGGGGCGGAGACGGTGGGCATCCCGATCCTGGTGGAGCATATCGAGGACAACCCGCACAACCGGACGCGATTCATCATCATCGGCTACAACGAGCCGATCAAGACCGGCAACGACAAGACGAGCCTGATGTTCAACCTGAGGAACCGGCCGGGCGAACTGGTCAAGGCCCTGCGGGCGTTTGAGGAGCAGAACGTGAACCTGATGATGATCGAGAGCCGCCCCGCGCAGCGGGCGACGTTCGAGTACATCTTCTACTGCGACTGCTCCGGCCACCGGACCGACGAGCGGCTCATGAAAGCGGTCGAAACCCTAAAGGGCTACGCCCTGGAAACGACCGTGCTGGGCAGCTACCCCTACCGCGACCCGCTGGACGTCTAGATGGGTGTCGGGTGCTCGGGTTCCGTAGCTGCGGGTCTTGACGCTCAAGAACGAAAACCCCTCTCCTTCGAGAAGAGGGCTCGGGGTGAGGTGACGACCATAACAGACCTTCAACGAACAGATTCCAGCGGGCCCCCGTGTCTAGCCTTCGTCTAGAATCGGGGTCTGATGCGTGACGTGCTGCAGTCGCTCGAGAGGTGGTCGGCGGAGGGCCGGCGCTTCGCTTTGGCGACGGTTATCGACACCTGGGGATCGTCGCCTCGGCCGACGGGTTCGGTGATGGCGGTGCGAGACGACGGCCTTGTTTGCGGCTCGGTCAGCGGGGGCTGCGTCGAGGGGGCGGTGATCCAGGAAGCGATGGCCGCGCTGAAGGACGGCCGACCTCGGAGACTGAAGTTCGGGGCAGCCGACGCCCAGACGCTCTGGGAGGTGGGCCTCGCGTGCGGAGGGGGGATCGAGGTCTTCGTCGAACCGGATCCCGACCGACAAAAGCCGCATCTCTGGCAGGAGATCGTGGCTCAGATTCGGAACAACGAACGTTGTGCCGTCACGATCGACCTCGCAACCGGCGAGCGGCTCAACGGGATCGAGCCTGCGCCGGACCGCTTTGTCCAAGAGTTTCCACCGCGCGAACGCCTGCTCATCTTCGGCGCGTCGCACATCGCCGTGCCGTTGGTGGGTCTAGCCAAGACCTTGGGCTTCGAGTCCGTGCTTGCCGATCCGCGCTCTCAGCTTCTCGTCCTCGAGCGCTTCCCCGTGCCGCCTGACCGCACTTTGCCGATGTGGCCGGACGAAGCACTGAGGCAGGTCGATCTCACTCCCGACACCTTCGCCGTCGTCCTTTCGCACGACCCAAAGATCGACGATGCCGCACTGGCGATCCTTCTCCGCTCCCCCGTCGCCTACATCGGTGCCCTGGGAAGCCGCACCACCCAGGCGAAGCGTCGGCAGGACTTAGCCGCGTTGGGCTTTACCGAAGAAGAGCTTGATCGGATCCACGGGCCCGTGGGGCTGGAGATTGGCGCCGCCACGCCCGAGGAGATCGCGCTAAGTATCGCCGCACAGATCGTTCAGGTGCGACGTGCCCCTCGTTAGCGCGATCGTCCCGGCGGCGGGCTTATCGAGCCGCATGGGCGGCGAAAACAAGCTGTTGAGACGCTGGGGCACATCGACGGTGGTCGGTGCTGTCGTTCGCAATCTACTCGGTTGCCTGACGGATGTACTGGTGGTCACCGGCCATCAGGCGGACGAGGTCCGAACGGCCGTCCATCCTGCGCCGACGCTGTTCAATCCAAGATACGGGGAAGGACTGGGCACCTCGATCGCCGCCGGAGTCGCCGCACGTCCCGGTGCGGATGGCTACCTGATCGCGCTCGGCGACATGCCTGGCCTCTCCGTCGACGTCGTTCGGTCGATGCTATCCAGGTTTGATGAGGCAGGTTCGAACGCCATCGTGGCGCCCATCTACTTGTCCGATCCCGCTCGAGCAGGGCACCCCGTTCTGTTCGGGAGCGCCTACCGGCAGGAATTGATGCAGCTGACGGGGGATCGAGGTG
>DASWVS010000201.1:0-1730 GCA_036401135.1 Fimbriimonas sp. | reverse complement strand
TTCGAAAGGGGCGAAGGTGAATCGGACGGGTCAGCCGATCCGGAAGGAACTCCGCGACGCCGTCTCCTCGAGGATCGAAGGCGAGCCGCTCGTGCTGGTGCTGGGAGGTTCGCAGGGCTCGGCGTTCCTGAACGAGCGGGTGCCCGAATCGCAGGTGCGCGGCGTGCGCTATCTCCATGCCGCGGGCCGATCGAACATGCCTTCCTTCCAGTCCCGGCCGATCCCGCCGGACTACGAAGTGGTCGCCTATCTCGAGACTCCGCAGCTGATCGACGCCTATCGGAGGGCGACCGTCGTCGTCGCCCGCAGCGGAGGAACCCTCGCCGAACTGGCGATGTTCGGTTTACCAAGCGTTTTGATTCCCTTGCCGACTGCGGCGGACGACCACCAGCACCATAATGCAGAGGAGTTCGTCGCGATGGGCGCGGCTACCCTCGTCCCCCAGGCGGAAGCGACCCCGCAGACTCTCCGTGCGGCGGTCGCGGAATGGCTGGGCGACCCCGCGAGGCGGTCGGAGGCGGCCCGCAGCCTGGCGAGCTGGGACGTGCCGGACGCGACGGAGCGGATCGTAGCCTTGGTGGAAAAAGCGTCGACAAGGAAATGAGGAAAAGGGAAGAGATCGAGAAGGAGTTTTCACCGACGGCGACCCTGGAAGGGGCCGTCGGCTTCTTCCTGGTCGGAATCGGCGGCGCTGGGATGAGCGCGCTCGCGCGGATGCTGAACACCCGCGGCTACCGGGTTCGCGGAACCGACTCGACCCCTTCTCCAGAGACAAGGCGCCTGGGTTCCGAAGGCATCGAGGTGCACATCGGACATAGCGGGGAGCGCATCGCGGCGGACGACGTCCTCGTCCTCACCGACGCGATCGACCTGAACGCCAGCCCCGAGGTTGCCAAAGCGCGAGAGATGGGCATCCCGATCTTCCGACGCTCCCAGGCGCTCGGTTGGCTGTTGAAGGGTCATAAGGTCATCGCCGTAACCGGCACCCATGGCAAGACCACGACGACCGGGATGACCGGAGCCGGCCTCATCGCCGCCGGCCTCGACCCGCTGGTCGTGGTCGGCGCGAACATCCCGGAATGGGGCGGGCCGGTGCGCGAAGGCAAGGGCGTGTGGGCGGTCGTCGAAGCCTGCGAAGCTTACGATTCGTTCCACGACATCGACCCCGACATCGTGGTCCTTACCAACCTCGAGCCGGATCATTTGGACTACCACGGATCCTGGGAGAACCTGAAAGCGAGCGTCGAGAGGTTCGTCGACAGGGCCGGCCTGGACGGCGTGCTCGTCTATTGCTCGGAGGACGAGGGAGCCAGCGCGGTCGCAGACGGTTTTCAGGGCAAACGAATCCCGTACTGGTTACCGGATGAAGAGGCGGCGCGAGAGCAGAACACGCCCGGCAGGCACAACGCGCTGAACGCCCTCGGAGCGATCGCCGCTTGTGAAGCCGTCGCTCTTTGGCCGGGTTGCGTCGTCGGGGAGGATGCCCTCAAAGGTGTTCAGGCCTTCTGCGGTGCGGAGCGACGCCTTCAGGTTCTCCACGATGGCGACGTCGTCGTGATCGACGACTATGCCCACCATCCGACCGAGGTTGCGGCCTCGGTTTCCGCCCTCAAGGAGCGGTATCGGGGACGGCGCCTCGTCGTCGTGTTCCAACCACACCTCTACTCGCGCACCGCCGAAAATATCGACGGCTTCGCCGAGGCGCTGAGCGGGGCGGACGTCGTCGTCCT
>DASWVS010000200.1:0-2913 GCA_036401135.1 Fimbriimonas sp. | reverse complement strand
GTCGGCGGTCACGATCGTCCACTTGTCCGCCAGTTGGTTCACCTTGTAGGTCCCCTGGTTCACCATCGGCTCGATGCAGATGGTCATCCCCTCGCGCAAGGGAAGCCCTGTTTTGGGGCGTCCGAACATCGGCACGTTCGTCGGCTCGTCGTGGAGCTTCTCACCGATCCCGTGCCCCACAAGCTCGCGGACCACCCCGTAGCCGTTCGACTCGACGTACCGCTGCACCGCGTGCCCGATATCCCCGAGGCGGTTTCCGGCACGGGCCTTCGCGATCCCCTGGTACAGCGATTCGCGCGTGACGTTCATCAACCGCTGAGCCGCGACCGAAATCTCACCGACGGGGTATGTCCAGGCGCTGTCGGCGTGCCAACCGTCCTTGACGACCCCGAAGTCGAGGCTGATAATGTCCCCCTCCTTCAATGGGATGTCGGTCGGGATTCCGTGAACCACCACCTCATTGACCGAGATGCAGGTCGCCGCCGGATAGTCTCGGTATCCCAGAAAGCTCGGGACGCCTCCCTCTTCGCGAATCAGCCGCTCGGCAAGATCGTTCAACTCCACCGGGGTCACACCGGGTCGGATCTCCTCCGACACCAGCCGCAGCGTTCGGGCGACGATCCGGCCGGACTCCTTCATCCTCGCGATCTCGGATCGGCCCTTGATCAGCATCCGAACTCCGGACCCATGATCTGCTTGTAGGTCGTCTCCGGATCGACCGACCCGTCGACGCAGTGGAGCCGTCCCTGCTCGTCGTAGAACTCGATCACCGGGTAGGTGTTCTCCCGGAAGACATGCAGCCGCTGGCGGATCACCTCGGGCTTGTCGTCGCCCCGAACGAACAGCGGGCTGTTGCACTTGTCGCAGAGCCCTTCCCGCTTTGGCGGCTTGGAGCGATAGTGGTAGATCTCCCCGCAGCGGGTGCATCCGATCCTGCCGCTCAGTCGGGCGACGATCTCGTCCTCCGGCACCTCGATGCTCACGACCTTGTCGAGGTGGAGGTCCATTTCCTCCAGAAGCTCGTCCAGGGCCTGCGCCTGGCGCACCGTCCGGGGGAAGCCGTCCAAGACGAACCCGTGCTTGCGGACCTCGTCCGAGCGGAGACGCTTGGCCATCATCTCGATGGTCACGCCGTTCGGCACGAGCTCGCCGTGGTCGATATAGCGCTTGGCGAGCCGCCCCAGGTCGGTTTCGGCCTCGATCTCCTTCCGGAAGATCTCGCCCGACGACATCGTCACCATGCCCTGCCGCTGGAACAGCAGCGCGCTTTGGGTCCCTTTGCCCACGCCCGGCGGGCCGATGAGGATAAGTCTCATTGCGAAGTAAGCGGTCGGCGGTTGGCGGTCAGCGGCTTCATACCGACTGCCAACCGCCAACCGCCAACCATGGTCTCTACTGTCCGTATTGCTTCATCAGGATGTTCGCTTCGATCTGGCGCATCGTCTCGAGAGCGACCTGGACCATGATCAGCAGCGACGTGCCGCCGATGACGCTGATGTACGTTCCAGGCGGAATGCCCGCCAGTCGGGGCGTGATGTACTGCAGGAGGGCGACGACCGCGATGAACGCCGCTCCAACCATCGTGATCCGGGAGATCACGCCGTCGAGGAAGTCCTTCGTCTGCTTGCCCGGACGAACGCCGGGGATGAACGAGCCGCCGCGCTTCAGGTTGTTGCTGATGTCCTCCACGTTGTACTGGATCGCCGTCCAGAAGTAGGTGAAGAAGAAGATCAGCGCGGTGTACACGATCGCACCGACGATCGCCTTGTACCAGATGGTCGAGGAGGGCTGGAACCACTCCGCGAACCTTTGGATGCCGGCCTGGACGTCCCGGTTGGGCACCATCGACGCCAGCTGGTTCGGCAGGTAGACCAAGGAGACCGCGAAGATGATCGGCAGGACGCCGGCCATGTTCACCGAGAGCGGAAGATAGCTCGTCTGGCCGCCCACCGCCCGCGTACCCACCACCCGTCGCATATGCTGGATCGGGATCCGCCTCTGGGCGGTCGTGAACAGAACGATGAACCAGGTTGCCGCAACAAAAACGAGGATGACGATCAGAACGCTGATCGGATTCACCACACCGTCCTGGACGCCTCTCCATAGCGCGGCTCCCTGCCCGGGCAGCGAGAGGATGATGCCGGCGAAGATCATCAGCGAAACGCCGTTGCCGATCCCCTTCTCCGAAATCTGCTCCCCCAGCCAGAGCACGAACATCGCGCCTGCCGTCCAGAAAGCAAGGATGACGATCTTGAGGAAGAGCGGAAGCGCCGCGATCGCGGGCGCGCCGGAGGCCATCAGCTGGAGGATCCCCCAGCCCTGGAACAGGCAGAGCGCCAGCGTCAAGGCGCGGGTCCGCTTGTTCTGCTGGCGTCGGGCGTACTCACCCCCTTCCTGAAGCTCCTGCTTCAGCTTGGGGTTCGCCGTCGTCAGGATCTGGATGATGATCGAGGCCGTGATGTAGGGGTTGAGGCCTAGCGAGAAGATGGAGATCCGCCGCAGCGCGCCGCCTCCGAACACGTCGAGAAGGCCGAGCGCCGGGTTGTTCTCGAGCATGTCCATCACCGCTCTCGAACTGAGGCCGGGGATCGGGACCTGGATGTGGGCGCCGAGGGTGAAAACCCCGAACATGAACATGACGAAAAGAATCCGCTGTTTCAGGTCCGGGTCTTGAAACGAAAGGCGGAGCGTCTCGAGGAACGGGAGGGCGAGACCTTTGTCGCCCTTCGGTCCGCCGTAGGTGCCTCCGCCAAAGCCACTGGGAAGACTCATAGATTGGTTTCCGTTGTTGGAGTGCCGGCTGTTGGAGTGTCGGGCTGCGCCAAGACGCCGACCGTCGACACCCCAACGATCCCGCTAAAGCGAGACCACCTCGCCGCCCTTGGCTTCGATGGCCGCCGCGGCCGCCTTGCT
>DASWVS010000199.1:0-7410 GCA_036401135.1 Fimbriimonas sp. | reverse complement strand
GGCGTCGACGATGCCGAGGAGCTTGATCCGATAGCCGAGGGTCTCGGCGTAGGCCATATCCGTCATGGAAACATTCCGGATCCCTTCCCGGTACACGCCCTCCATGGGGACCTGTTTCCCAAACGCGATGCTGGCAAGGATGGCGATCTTGTAGCTGGTGTCGAAGCCGTCCACGTCGTTGGTCGGATCGGCCTCGGCGTACCCCTTCGCCTGGGCTTCTGTGAGAGCCTCGGAGAATTCGGAGCCCTCTTTCTGCATCTTGGTCAGGATGTAGTTGGTCGTCCCGTTGAGGATCCCCATCACCTTCAGGACGTCGTTCCCCGCCAGCTGGTGCTTGAGCGGCTGGATCACCGGGATGCCTCCCCCGACCGCCGCTTCGTAGTGCAGGTCGAGTCCCTTGGCTCGGGCGAGGTGCACGAGGCGCGAACCGTGCTTGGCGATGAGCTCTTTGTTGGCGGAGACGACGTGCTTCCCATTGAGCAGGGCGCGCTCAACCAGGGACGCCGCCGGATCGACCCCGCCGATCAGTTCGAGGACGACGTCGATCTCCGGATCGTCCACGATGCTCGCGAGGTCGGTGGTGAACAGCTCGTCCGGCAGTTCGCGCGCCTTCGCTGCATCCTTGATCCCGATGCGCATGACCTCGACGGGAAAGCCGATCTTCCGCGTGATCGCCTCGCGGTTGTCCTGGAGCATCCGGTAGGCGCCCGTCCCGACGGTGCCGAACCCAAGCATGCCGACCTTCATCATTTGAACCGGCGCTACCGCCACCGCCTCCACAGCCGTAGTCACACCCGATTATAGTCCTGCCACGGATCAGGCTCAGCCGATGAGCAGAAGCGTGTCGCCCGGCTGCACGACCTGCCCGCTCTCTACGGCGATCTTGAGGACGACCCCGTTCAGCGGCGACGTAATCTCGTTGAAAACCTTCATCGCCTCGATCAGGCCCACGACCTGGCCGGCCGTCACGCTATCCCCTTCCTTCACGAACGCGGCGGACGTCGGGCTCGGGGACGTGTAGAAGATCCCGTTCATCGGGCTCGTGATCGGCATCCCCTTGGGAGATTCAGATTCGACAGGCGCCGGAGCCGAAGGCACGGCGTACACTTCGGGCTCGCCCCCCTCCACCGGCTGCAGCGCGACCTGATGAAAGGCCACGCGAATGTTCCCCCGACGGATTCGAGCCTCCGAAAGATGGAACTCGTTCATCAAGCTCGCCAACGCGTCGATGGTTTCCTTACCGTCCGCCACGTCCGGCATTATGGCTCACGCGGGGCGTCCAGATAGCGCCGCCCCGGTCCTACGATACGCAATCTTCGGGACGTTGGCGTGCCTTGATGCGTGTTATCCTCGAAACAGGTCATGCTCAACGTCTTGGCGCTCTCCTTGGTGGGGACGGTCTCCGTCACCTTCTCGCACCCGCCCGAGCGCCTTGCCGCCCTGCTCCCGGCGCTCGGCAACGAGATCGGGCGGCCCCTGAAGCCGGACAGCCTACTGGAGCAGGAGGTCGTGGTCCTCCACGTCCAGCAAACCGACGCCGAGACCGTGTTGGCGAAGATCGCCGAGGCGGCGGGTGCGGAATGGGTGGATCAAGACGACGGAACGCGCGTGCTGACGCGAACCGCCGAGGCCCGCCGCCAGATGATCATTCAGGCAAGCCAGGAGCGGGCGTCGAGGATTCGCCAAAGCCTCCTCAAAAACGCCCTCGCGAGCCCTTTCCAACCGGAGGAGGTGTCTGCCCTCCGCCGAAAAGTCGAGAACCACAATTCGAATCTCTCGACCTGGACCGCCAAGGAAAAGGGCGCCTCCCTGACCGCCCTGGGGCATGCGGCCGAGAAGCTGCTGCGGCTGCCGGCCCTTGCCGCCACCCTGCCCTGGGAGGCTTTGGCTCAGACGAACGAGCGGACCGTCTTCTCGGACAAGCCGAACCGGATGCAGTCTCCCTTGCCGAGCGAGAGCCTGGCCTGGTTGGCCGACGCCTACCGCGCCCACGCCGCCCTCTACGAAGCCGGCAGGAGATACGAGTCGGTCAACCGCGAGGACCCTTACGCGATCCGCGAGAGCGATGTTTTCGGGTCCGTCTCCGGCCCAGCGGTGAAAACCGACATTGCCGCCTCGGTCCAGCCGAACTACGTTACGCTGAGCCTCACCATGTTCGACGCGAAAGGCAGGGTGCTTCGGTTCGGCACCTATCGCGCCACACCGTCTCCCGAAGCGCCGAAAGCTCTGACGACGGTGGAAGGGTTTCTCAAGCCGTTCCGCCTGGAAGGCACCGCCGACCGTCTTACAAGTCGTTACGCGCCCTCGCCGGAACCTCTGCCGGTCGACCTTAAGGCGCGGATCCTCGATCCTGTCTCATTCGAGCCGCTTGCCGATTCGATGGCGAAGGCTTTTCAAACTCTCGGGAAGGACGCCGGACTGAACGTCGTCGCGCTCCTTCCGGACTTTCCGTCCGCCGAAGCGGCGGTGCTGCCAACCAAGCGCCCGCTGAACTACCGCCAGTTCCTCACCGACCTGAACCTGGTGACGCCCATGCGCTACGAATCGGAGGAAGGATGGTTGAGCGCCTGGCCCCAAGACCGCGAGTTGGTCCGGTCGACTCGCGTCGATCGCAAGCTTCTGGGACGTTATCTGAGACGGGTCGCCGAAGTCGGACCCCTGCCTTTCGACGAGCTCGCCGAGTACGCTTACGCGCTTCCTGCGCAGAACCACCTGACGGCGCCGATCCTCGTCCGGCGGCTCCAGTCCCTGCTCCCTCTCGGTCGCAGGAACGAACTCGCCGACTGGCAGACCTTGCGGCTTTGGGGATCGCTGCCGGCGGCCGTACGAAGGCGGCTCGCCAACGGCGAGGCGACGACAGTGGCGGCGCTTCCCGAGTCAACCCGCAACCTCCTGATCTGGCTCGTTTCCCGAACGGAGTGGGGGACGACGAACGCTCGCCTGGGGGATCCCGACGCCGAGGTCACTGAACGCCTCCCGAACGGCCTGCCCCTGGGTGCCCCCGTCGTCGCCGCGATGAAAACGGAACCCGGGCTATGGTCGACCCAGTCGCGCGACGTGAACGTCTGGACCGCGGTCAGCCGGGACTCGGGGCTGTCGGAGTCCAACGATGCGGGGACCTATCAGCCGGCACTGTTGTCGACGCTGGAGATCCAGGTCCGGATCGACCCGATCTCCTCGTTCGTGGGAAGCGTCCAGAACCACCTCTGGATCGACCGGAGCCGGACCCCGGCTAAGCTGCTGATGCTCCCGAGACCGTTCCTGGAGGAATGTACGGAAGGCCTCACGCGGTCCCAGTGGCAGTCTCTGCCTTCCGGCTACGTCCGCAAACTCCAGGCGGCGGCCGGCGTGCGCTAGCCTCGCCTACGCCCGGACCTGCTGCAGGTACTCGTGCACCATATGCACGGCGATGCTGCCTTCGCCGACCGAGTTCGCGACGCGCTTGACCGAACCAAAGCGCACGTCGCCGGCGACGAAAACGCCCGGCATCGACGTTTCCAGCATCATGGGCGCACGCTCGAGGCGCCAGTCGCAGTGCCCGGGAATGTCCCGGCCGGAATAGATGAAGCCCTGCCCGTCGCGGCAAACGGCTTTCCCGAGCCAGTCGGTCCGCGGCTCCGCCCCGATGAAGATGAACATCGCGCTCGCCCGGATCCAGTCCGGAACGCCGTCGCGAACGACCCGCACCGACTCAAGCTTGTCTTCCCCGCAAACCTCCTTCACCTCGCACCGGCAGAGCGTCTCGATGATCGGGATCTCGGCGATCTGGTCGATGAGGTACTGGGACATGGCGACGTCGAGGGACTCTTCTCGAACGAGCATCGTCACCTTACCGGCATGCTTGGCGAAGTGAAGGGCCGCTTGGCCGGCCGAGTTCGCGCCCCCGACCACGAGCACATGCTCCTCGGCGCACGATACGGCTTCCGACAGCGCAGCGCCGTAGTACACGCCCTTGTTGAACAGACGCGCTTCGCCCGGCACCTCCAATCGCCGGTAGTTCACTCCGAGCGCAAGCATCACGGAATGCCCCCGCAAACGCTGCCCGTCTTTGAGGAGCACCTCCCGATACGGCCCTCGCGGCTCGATTCCGACCGCCTCTTGGGGGACGAGGAATTCGGTGCCGAACTTCTTTGCCTGGGCCGTTGCCCGGCGGGCGAGGTCGGCGCCGCTCAGGCCGGAGGGGAAACCGAGGTAGTTCTCGATCTTGCTCGACATGCCCGCCTGTCCCCCTGGGGCCTCCCGCTCGACGAGAACGGTGCTCAGACCCTCCGAAGCCCCGTAGACGGCCGCTGCGAGCCCGGCAGGGCCCCCACCGACGATGATGAGGTCGTAGAAGGATTGCACTGCCTGGGTCTTGAGCCCGAGATCCTGCGCCACCTGATCCTGCGAGGGGGAAGGGAGGACGCGGCCGTCAGGAAGCTCGAGGAGGGGCAGGTCCTCGTAGCGGCACCCCTCCACCTTCTGCTGCGCCTCTTCGGCGTCGATCCATTCGTAGGGGATGCCGTTCCTTGCGAGGAAGTTCTTAAGCTCGTGGGTGCGAGGGTCCCAGCGTGCCCCATAGATCCTCGCAGGCAGGTCGGAGGGAAGCCGGTCTGCCTTCCACGATTCGAGAAGATCATCCACCAACGGGTAGAGATTCTCCTCGGCATTCCAAGGCTTGACGAGATAGCCGTCCGCGTCGACCGAACTGATGGCATCGATCGCAAGGTCCTCCCGCGAGTAGGCGGCGATCAGCGAGGTCTTGGCGTCTGGAAACCGTTCCTTGGCCGCCCTCAGGAGCTCGACGCCCGGCATGTCCGGCAGCCTCTCGTCGACGAGTACGAGTGCGACCTCTTCGCCCTCCGCTTCGAGCCTCGAGTGGAGGGACTGCGCCTCCATCCCCGTCGACGCGGCCGCGATCTGCCATTCGTCCCGATACCGGCTCTCGAGGTCCTGCCGCAGCGCATTCAGGACGCTCTCTTCTTCGTCGACTGCAACGAGAAACGGTTTTGCCACGGGCTATTCGACGGCGTTGCGCGAGAGAACGGTCCCGGAGTCGTCGCAAACGCGGTTCTTACCGAGGCTTTTCGCGTGGTAGAGGTTGAGGTCCGCGCGCGCGATCAGCTCCTCCGGCGCCGCCATCTCGCGTGCGGTCTCGGCCACGCCGAAACTGGCCGAAAGCCGAAACTCCCCGAATACCTCCTGCTCCAGCGCACGCCTGATCTTCTCCGCCAACGCCCGTGCTTGGTCGAGAGGCATGTTCGGACAAAGAACGGCGAACTCCTCGCCTCCGTAGCGGGCCGCGCACTGTTCGGGCTGGGTGGACGACCGGAGCATCCGTCCGACTTCCTTCAACGCGTCGTCGCCGGCGGGATGTCCGTACCGGTCGTTGATGTCCTTGAAGTCGTCGAGATCGAACAGGATCATGCTGAGCGGCCTCTCCGAAGCTCTGTGGGTTTCGAACTCGACCTCGAGGCTGGACATGAACGACTTCTTGTTGTGCAGCGCGGTGAGTGCGTCCGTGTTCGCTTCCCATGACAGCGCGCGGTTGATCCGAAGGGTTTCTTCGAGTGCCTCGGTAAGCATCCGCTCCTGTTTCTTCTTTTCGCTGATATCGACGGCGCTCCCCAGGATCGTCAGCGGGTTTCCCTTGGCGTCGCTTTCGAAGACGGTCTCCTGAGCCGAGAACCAGCGGTAGCTCCCGTCGGCGTGCAGCAGCCGAAAGTCCCTCACCGGAGGGTCCTGGCCGTGCGGATGCTTGCCCGAGTCGAACACGTCGTCCGGGTGGAGCAGGCGGTCGAGGACGGTGGACCCAAACGATTCGATCTGCGAACGCGGCCAACCGAGCAGGTGGGTGATCGCGGGACTGATATAGACGTTGCTCTGGCCTTTCAGGTCGTAAAGATAAACGAGGGCGTTCGTCGACTCCGCCAGTTTGGCAACGACCCTTTGCCTTTCTCTCGTGGTCTTCTCGCGGAGGTTGCGCCGTATCGATCGTTCGTCAACGACGAACGCCGCCCAGGCCAGGATCACGCTGCCCGTCAAGGTGGCGAGGAACAACAGGTCGAGCCGGAGCACGCCCGTGTTCTCGTCCTCTTGGATCAGTCCGATCGACCGCTCCTGCTGAGACACCGCCATCGCGATGACGCCGTGCATCTCGGCTTCCTCCTCCATGGACTGGCGGCTTCGCAGCAGCCTGGAGGCTGCGCGAGGGTTCCCCGCTTCGACCAATCGGAAGGCGTCGTTGAGCCGATGCTTCCGACGCTGGAGGACTTCCGCGACCGACCGGGCGGCGGGCGACCGAAGCTCCGCGTACGTCGACTCGGCTCGCTCCAGATCGACTTTGGCTTCCAGAAGGTACCGCCCTGCCGAGATGCGGGCGCTCGCGCGGTCCAGGTCGGTTCGAACCGACATGAGGCCCGCCATCTCGCGCCACGCGTCGTTCGTCTCGAGCGCGTAATGCCTCACCCTGCCGACCACCTCGCGACCGGTGAGACAGATCCCGAGGAGCAACAGCGAGCAAGCCCAGAAGGCGTTGCGCCCATTGCGGATGCTCGATTTAGCTCGGTTTCCAGACTGAACCATGGCTGGTCGCGTGTGCTCTAATCATCGGCAACACGTCCAAAAAGACCAGCCTCATCTTGTAAATAAATGCGCGATATCCTGTGACGGAGCCCTCATTGCCTGATCTTGGCTACTGTTACACCTAGCACAAGAAGCCTTGCACGATCGAGGTCCTTTCCCTTGCGCAGATCGAGCGAAGCGATCGGAACCTGCGGTTTCGGATTCTGCCACTGGGAAACGTACAGCACGGGGACCGTGTCGACCGTCCCCGCGCCGGGGTAGGGGACGGCCCAGCCGATCCTGCCGTTCGGCAGCGGAAGAGGCGACTTCTGCTGCCAGTGCCCCACCTCCTCGCCCAAACGTACGGGAACCTCGACGCTCGAGCCGTCCGCATAGCGCACGACATAGGTCGCCACCTCCGGCCTTTCTTCCCCTCCCGCTGGCCTCGCGACCTGAGCCGCATGGAGGAAGTAGAGCATGTCCGCGGGCTTGGCAACCTCGATGCCCGCCGCCTCGCCGAGGATCCCCTGGGGGACCGGCGCCGTCGCATAGTCGGTGAGGAGGAACGGCACGTCGGCATAGTATCGCTCGCCGGCGACGAGGTGCCGCAGGTCCAAGCCGTCGCCGAACAGGTCCCTCTGGCCCTCCCGGTTTCGAATGTAAACGTTGTTCCAACGGTTCAGGTCCACAGTGGTGTACTCCGCATTGACCCCGGGCAGCACGACCGGAGCCTCGCGCGATCCGACCCCCATGTTCGAAAGAAACGTCGCCAACAGCCGGGACTTCTTCTCGATGTTCGCCGGGTTCGGATCGCCAGCGTCGAACTTCAGCTGGTTCAGGAAGAGGCCCCCTTTGCCGCGCGGATAC
>DASWVS010000198.1:0-6309 GCA_036401135.1 Fimbriimonas sp. | reverse complement strand
CAAGCGGCCTCGACTCGCTCATCGACGCCTGCGACGCCGTCTCGGTCGTAACGCCGGACCAGCACCACGCCGAGCCGAGCATCCGGATCCTCGAAGCGGGTAGGCACCTGCTCTGCGAGAAGCCGCTGACCGTCACGCTCGAAGACTCCCGCAAGGTGGCCCGGGCCGCGGTCAAGGCCTCCGAAAAGGGCGTCGTGCACATGACGAACTTCTCGTACCGCTCGTCGGCGGGCTTCCAGGAGGCGATCAAGCTCGTTCGGGAGGGCAAGCTGGGGCACCTGCGGCACACGCACAGCTTCTACCTGCAGACGTGGCTGAGCAACGACCTCTGGGGGAACTGGAGCACGGAAGGATTCCTGTGGAGGCTCGACAAGCGAACCTCGGGAGGCGTCCTGGGCGACGTCGGCTGCCATATCCTCGATATGACCACCGCCATCGTGGGCGAGGTCAAGCGCGTCCGCTGCGATCTCCGCACCTTCCCGAAAGTTCACGAAGGGAAGCTGGTCACGAAGCACGGCGGTAAGAACCTCGACGCGAACGACAGCGCGATCATCAGCCTGGAGTTCGGGGACGGCTCGGTCGGCATCGTCCAGACCACGAGGTGGGCGACCGGGCATTTGAACTCCCTCCGATGCGAGGTCCACGGGACCGAAGGCGCGCTCTGCGTGGACCTGGACAAGAGCTACCGGTCGATCGACCTCTGTCTCGGGCGGGACGCGAAGAAGGCCGTCTGGAAGACCAAGGAGCTCAAACCGACGCCCAACAACTATCAGCGGTTCATCAAGTCGATCAAGACCGGGAGGCAGGACCAGCCGGACATCCTTCGCGGCGCCCAGATCCAGGCGTACCTCGACGCATGCGAGCGATCTGCCGAGAGCGGCCAGTGGGAAGACGTGGCGGCCTGGGTCTGACGGTCTTCGCATCCTGCCGTCTTGCTTCGGCAGGTCCGCACGGCGCGCCGGGTCGCCTGGAGGCGCGGGATCCGCTCGTACGACTACGGGAGCCTGCTGCGATAGGTAACCTGAGGACGCCCCCGCCGGGGAGATAAGGAGGCATCGTGAAGAGATCTGCAAGCGCCGTCTGGGATGGAAGCCTAAAGGAAGGCTCCGGAAAGTTCAACGTTCAGTCCGGGGTTCTGAAGGACGTCAACTACACGTTTCGCACTCGATTCGAGAACGAACCGGGAACGAACCCCGAGGAGCTGGTTGCGGCCGCCCACGCCGCCTGCTTCAGCATGGCGGTCAGCGCGGAGCTGAACAAGCTCGGGATCACTCCGCAGAGCGTTCGAACGACCTCGAACATCACTTTCGAGGAGGGGACGCTGAAAAAGAGCGAGTTGGACACGACCGTCGTCGCCCCCGGCGCAGACCGGGCGAAGGTCGAGCAGGCTGCGAACACCGCCAAGGTCGGCTGCCCCATCGCCAGGGCGCTCAACCTTGAGATCACCATGAACCTGAACATCGAGTAACACCGGGTCGGGCCGGGCGCAGCCACGCCCGGCCCGGCTCCGATGCTCTGCCGGTATCCTTTCACCCATGCCCGAACTGTTGCTCGAAGTGGGTACCGAGGAGCTTCCCGCCACCTTCGTTCGAAAAGCCTACACCGACCTGCTGGGCCTGGTCGGCGAGGGGCTCAAGGCAAACGGCCTCTGGGTGGGCGAAGGCGTCGCCTCCGGAACGCCGAGGCGGCTGATCGTCTCGTTCAGCGAGGTCAAGGAGCGGCAAGAGGACTCGACGAAGGAGCAGCGCGGCCCGGCCCTGCGCGCCGCCTACGGAGAGGACGGAACGCCGACGAAGGCCCTGCTCGGTTTCTGCCGCAGCCAAGGCATCGAGCCTTCGGAGCTTCGCAAGGACGACCAGTACGTGTGGGTTACGAAGCGGATCGCGGGGCGTCCTGCCTCGGAGATCCTGTCGGAGATCCTGCCCGAGGCGATCCGTAAGCTGTCCTTCGAGAAATCCATGCGGTGGGGGACGTCTCGGATGCGCTTCGCTCGGCCTCTCCGGTGGATACTGGCGAGCCTCGACGGGGCAGTCGTGGACTTCGACATCGAGGGGGTCCGGGCCGGCCTTACCAGCCGCGGCCACCGGTTCTACGCTCCCGGAGAGTTCAAGGCCACGACCTTGCGGGAGCTCGCCGAGGGGCTTCGGAAGCGGAAGGTCGAGCCGGATGCGAGCAACCGCCGCGCGGCGATCCTCGAGCAGGCGGCCGCCTCGGCCGCGGGCATCCCGGACCTGCCGGAAGCGCTCGTGGAGGAAAACGTTTTCCTGACCGAGTGGCCCGACGCGGTGGCGGGCGAGTTCAAGCCCGAGTTCCGGGCCCTGCCCGACGCCGTGCTCGTCACGGCGATGGCGAAGCATGAGAAGATGTTCCCCGTCCGAGACGGGGACGGCCGGCTGACCAACCGCTTCGTCTTCATCCGCAACAGCGGCGAGGAATCGACGGTTCGACAGGGCGCCGAGTGGGTCCTGAACGCGCGGTTCAACGACGCCAAGTTCTTCTTCGACGAGGATCGGAAGCACGACCTCGAAGGATTCCTCGAAAAGACGGCGGGCATCCTTTTCCAGGAGAAGCTGGGGACGGTGCGGCAGCGGGCCGAACGCCTGGCCCGACTTTGCGTCGAGATCGCCAGGGCGACGGGCGCGGACGAACAGGAAACCGAATACGCGCGCCTGGCGGGCCGGTTCTCCAAGGCCGACCTTGCCACGGGACTGGTGAGCGAGCTCGCGAGCCTCCAAGGCATCATCGGCGGGGAATACGCCCGCCGGGAGGGGATGGCGGAGCCGGTCTGCTGGGCGATCTCGACTCAGTACGACCCCTCGAAAAACGAGGGGGCCGGGGATGAGAAGGCGAGGACGGCGCTCCGGCTCGTGGTCGCGGACCAGATCGACAAGCTCGCCGGCTACCTGGGGCAGGGCCTGACACCGAGCGGCTCGAGCGACCCTTTCGGGTTGAGAAGGTCGGCCACGATCCTCATCGAGACCGCTTGGACATGGCCCGGCCCTTTGCCCGCTTACCATGGGTTGCTGGACCAGGCGTTGGAGGGCTACGAGGCGCAAGGGGTCGCGCTCAGCCGGGAATCGGCCCAGCAGGCCCTGCGCGACCTGTTCGACGGGCGTTATAACGCCTTGGCGGCCGACGTCCGCTACGACGTCCTCGAGGCCGCGAAACGTGATCCCGCCGACCCGGCGATCACCGATCCGAAGGGGGTCCGCTTCCGGATCGCGGTCCTTCGGCGCCTCGCCGAGGACACGGCGCTGGTCCAGACGGCGACGCGCCCGCTCAACATCGTGGCCGCCGCCCGGCGCAAGGGGGTCGAGTTCGGGGTTTCCGATCCGCTGGGTCGGCTCGAGCATTCGGCGCTCGAGTCGGGGGAGGGGCTCGAACTGTTCCAGCTTCTCGCGAGCCAGGAGGCCCCGATGGCGGAAGCGGTCTCGAGGGAGGATCTCGACGAGGCGGAGCGTCTCGTGCGAAACCTGATGGACCCGATCAACCGGTTCTTCGACACGACGATGGTGATGGCCGACCAACCCGACGTCCGCTACGCGAGGCTGACCCTGATGCAGGCGGCGTCGCTGCAGCTGCTCCAGGCGGGAGACTTTTCGAAGCTGGTGACGGAATAGGCCGGCTCTACAAAATCGTGTAAGTGATTCCCAGGGACTTATGCTAAGGTGTAGTGAGGTGGCGTCGTCCGACGTCGTCCCTATGCTGTTTTTGAGGTCATCCGATGCAACCCACCAAAGTCCCCGAGAAGCCGGATTCGGTCGAAAAGATGCTGGACTGCAACGTCCGGCAAAAGGAGTTCTACGAATCGCGTTTCGACGCGACTTCCCGCTCACCGTGGGCTTCCGAGCGCGCCGCCAACCTCGCGACCAACACCTGGACGAAGCTTCGGCGGAAGATCCAGGACCTTCGCAAGGCCCTGGGGGTCGAGGAGCACAACATCGCGCTCCACCGGGAGTGGCTGGGCGACTTGAAGGAAGCGCGGATTCTGGACCTCGGCTGCTTCAGCGGGAACGAACTCTCCCTGTACATGGCGGAGAACGCCGCCGAATACGTGGGCATCGACCTTTCGCAGAAAGCGATCGACGAACTGAACGAGAAGCTGCGTGAGCGCGGGCTGAAGAACGCGCGGGCCATCGCTCAGGACTTCCTCACGAACGACTTCCCGGATGGCTGCTTCACGGTCGTCTATGCGTACTCGGTGCTGCACCATTTTCGGGACATCGAGGTTCTGCTCAAGGAGCTCCATCGCATTCTTGCCCCCGGCGGCATCGTGATTTCGACCGACCCGATGCAGACCGAGCCGTTCAACCGGGTCGCCCGGACGCTCTATCGGCCGCTCCAGACGGACCGCGACTGGGAGTGGCCGTTCAAGTTCTCCACCTTCCGCACGATTCAGAAGTACTTCGAGATCTCGAAGGTGCAGGGCCTGCAGGGCATCGCAAAGTGGGGCTACCCCTTGCAGGTGGTCCCAGGGCTCGGAGGCCTTGGCCGGGCGATCAGTCGGAAGGGGCTCGACTTCGACAACCGGCACGCGACGCGGCTGGGGATCCCGTTCTACCTCTGTTGGCACGTGTCGATGCGGCTGCAGAAACCGAAGTAGCGGCCTTCAGGGAAGGGCGAAGAAGAAGGTCGCCCCCTTGTCGGGTTCGGACTCTGCCCACACGTCGCCGCCGTGGCGCCGCATGATGCGCCTCACGTTCGCGAGCCCGATGCCGGTGCCGGGGAACTCCGCGTCCCGGACGAGCCTTTCGAAAGGCAGGAACAGCTTGCGCGAGTACTTCATGTCGAAGCCGATGCCCTGGTCCCGGACGTAGAAGACTCCCTCGCCCTTTTTGCCCACGGTCACGTCGCCGCCCTTCGGCGAGAACTTGCACGCGTTCTCCAGGAGGTTGAGCAGGACGAAGCGGAGGAGAAGCGGGTCGCCGTTCGCCCGCAGCCCCTCCTCGACGGTGAATCGGCAAGTGGTGGCAGGCCTGTGCTGCCGGACCTCTTCGATCACCCCGCGGGCCAGCGCCGTCAAGTCGATCTCCACGACTTTCATCTCCTGTCGCGAGAGGCGCGAAAGGTTGAGAAGGTCGTCGATCAGTGCGGCGAGTTTCTTCGAGGCTTCCGCCTGGCGGTTGAGGTGGTAGGTCGCATCCAGGGGAAGGTGGTCGCCGTGGTCGGCAAGCAGCATCATGCTGGTCGACACGATCGTGCGCAGAGGGGAGCGCAGGTCATGGGAAATCGAATAGCTGAAGCCTTCCGCCTCCTCGTTCAGGCGCTTGAGCTCCGCCGTCCGCTCCATAACCTTGACCTCCAGGTCCTCGTAGAGCGAACGGACCTCGTACTGCCGATGTCTGGCGCGAAGAGCCACCCGAACGGCGCTGAGCAAGGTGATCGACCGGAGCGGCCTCTCGAGGAGGACCACATTTCCCACGGCTTCGAGGCGATGGACGAGGTCCCATGTCGCCGTCGAGCGATCTTCGCCGGTGGTCGTGAGGATGATCATCGGCACGTCGGACCACGGAGGCTGGTCCTGAAGGACCCGAGCGAGCGAATCGAGCGCCGAGTTGTGGAGCGCCTCCTCGGTGACGAGGATGGCCCCTGCGGCATGGGAGACCTCGTCGCAGAGGCCGGCCATCGACGGAGCCACCTTGGCGTCGATCCCTTCATGACTCAAGATCCTGGCGATCAGCTCCGCGTCCCTGCCCAGCGGGGCAAGGATGTGGACTCGCTCTTCTGCCGAGTGGGTGCTGCCGCTCATTCGCTCTGCGCGATCGATAGTTCCGGGATGCCGCTCATGACGCCTCGAAGGTGCGTGAGGGGCTCTCCGATCTCGATCCCTCTCTCCCCGCCGAAGATCAATTGGTGGATGGTCCGATCGTGGCGACCGCCGCGTCTTTTTGCGACGGAGAAGGCCTGTTGCAGCTGCCCCCGATGCTCGTAGAGCCGGAAGAGGAGAACCGTGTCGGCGAGGTAGCTGACCTCGACGGGGGCCGCGATGTTGGGCCCGAACATTCCATTCTGGGCGGTGACGAGGATCGAGGTCACCCCTTGCTGGCCAAGAAAAGCCAGAAGCTCATGGAGTTGGAGCACGAGGAACCGCTCCTCCGGCATGGCGTTGAGGTACCCGTTGAGGCTGTCGACGACCACGACCGAGGTCTCTCCGGTGGCCACTTCGGCTCTCACGTCGTCGATGAACTCGCCGGGCGACATCTCGGCGGGGTCGATGTACTGCACCTTGACCTTCCCCCGCTCGATCAGATCGGGCAGATCGATGCCCAGGGCGGCGGATCTCTTATGGATGGTTCGCGGGCTCTCTTC
>DASWVS010000197.1:0-3353 GCA_036401135.1 Fimbriimonas sp. | reverse complement strand
CACCCGCTTTGAGCCTGGTCGTAACGCCGACCCGCATCCCGGACGTGCGGCGGGTGGAGCCGGTGGTTCACGGCGACGCCCGCGGCTTCTTCACTGAAACCTATCGAGAGAACCTGTACCGGGATCACGGGATCGATTCCTCCTTCGTGCAGGACAACCTTTCGTTCTCGCGCGGGAACGTGATACGGGGCCTCCACGTGCAGAACCCGTCCTCCCAGGCAAAGCTGGTCTATGTGCTGCAGGGCGAAGTGTTCGACGTCGCGGTCGATGTCCGCGGGGGTTCTCCCACATTTGGGCACTGGGTCGGCGAAGTCCTTTCGGCCGACAACCACCGCCAGCTTTTCATCCCCCAAGGCTTCGCGCACGGCTTTGCCGTGCTCTCCGAAACGGTTCTGTTCGCCTACAAATGCTCCGATTACTACGATTCGGGTGCGGAATTCACCGTGCGATGGGACGATCCGGATGTAGGAATCGAGTGGCCGTTATCGGACCCCATCCTCTCGGAGAAGGACCTCCGGGGGTCGCGGCTGCGCGACATCGACACGGAACGGCTGCGCTTCCCAGACCTTCCGGCAGTATGAAGCCCCGCGCTGAGGGCGAGCGACGGGGCTGTGTGGGGGAGGGAGGAAAGAAGGCTTGCCTCATGACCCTCAACCTATTAGAGGGAGGAATCGTTGATTCTGTTTCCGTTAACGGACAACTTTTCGCGCGTTAACTTGGCAAAAACCTCGATCGGCACGAATAGCACCCCATCTCGGACCCGGGGAGCCTGGGGCATCGACTCTCGCCTGCCATTGAGCCGGTACTCGCGGGAGTCCTCCTCGAACCGGAGGGAGTTTTCGTCGTTCTCGATGTAGTAGACCGTGTCCCGACTTCGCTCAACCCTCAGGTCGAGTTGCTCGGCGGTGCGATACAGGGGGACCATCACCTGGTTCTCGATGCGGAACGGTTCCTCGCGCGGTTCGAAGGCGAGGGCGCGGTCCCGATAGGAGATCCGGATCGCCCGGGAGTCGGACCGGTCGTCGTTCCATCGGTCGTTGCGGTTGCGGTCCCGGCCAAGGTTCCAATTCCCGTTGGCATCGCGGTACCAGTCGTCGTTGCGATAGCGGTCGTCGCCGTTGGAGGGACGGCTGCCATCGAGCGTGAAGTCCCGATCGACCAACGCCCCCATCCGCTTGCCCCGCTCCACGACGATGTTGCTGCCGTTCTTGCGCTCTTCTTCGGCCAGCACCACACCGGCGATCGCACCGAGCACGGCGCCTTCGAACGGGCGCTTGAAAATATATCCGAGGATCAGGCCGGCTGCGGTGCCGCCGAGGACCATCGTCTCGCGCTTCTTCACGTTCTCGGTCGTTTTGAAGCGACCTTCGCGGTCTCGCTGGACGTAGCGGTCGCCGAGCGGAACGGGGTACGCGCGAATCTCGATCCGCCGCCCATTCGACAGAAGCAGATGGGTGAACTCGAGATCCATGTAGGCGGGATCGGTTCCCCGTGCGGCGCGAATCCCGGCGATCCGACCTTCCATCCGAGTTCCATAGGGGATATCCCGGTCGCCTTCGACCCTCGCCATGAACCGGTCGCCGGCGCGGTTCGTGCGGAGCGACAACTCGTCTTCGAAAACGACGGGGATCACCGTGTCGCGCCGAATGGTGATCGCCGCCCTGGAGGCCGCCGGCAATACCAGGAGCAGCGTCGCCATACCAACGATGCTTCGAGTCTTCCGATTGATAAACATTCCTTCTCTCATCCTCGATGGTTCGGACGGCCGGAAACGTCGCGCGTTTCACGGCGGCTTCCCTAACTTATTTCTACGCCGAAACGCTTACGCCGGGTTCGGCGTGAGCGTCACCTGGAGGTCTTCCCTGCGTCTCCGGACCGACTGGATCGTAAAACGGGGCAGTTCGTCGAGCCGGGGCGCCAGGAGGCCATCGACCCATGACGGTCCTTCCCCCAGCGTCTTAGGAGCCAGGAAGATCTCAAGCCGGTTTACCAGGCTCCGGCGGAGGAACGCGGCATGGGTTCTTGCTCCCCCCTCGACGAGCAGGCCGATCGCGCCTGCGGCCCTGACGGCCTCGAGCACCTCGTCGAGTTCGAAGCCATCCTCGCCTTGCGCGACCTTCCCAGCCGTCAGATGCAGCGTCGGAGCGTCGTCGTTGAACACGCGATAACCGGGGCCGAGCCTGGCGTGGGGATCGAGGACGACCCGGAGCGGCTGGTTTACCACCCCCGGGATACGCGCGGTCAGCACCGGATCGTCCATCTCGACCGTCCTTCGACCGACGAGGACCGCTCCCATCTCGGCGCGAAGGACGTGGGCGGCGCGTCGGGCGGCAGGTCCGGTGATCCACTGGCTCTCGCCGGTGGGAAGGGCGATACGGCCGTCGAGGCTGCACGCAGCCTTGAGCACGACGTAGGGCCGGCGCGTTCGGATCGCGTGGAGAAACGTTCGATTGACGGCTTCCGCCTCCTCTCGGAGGAGACCCACTTCGGTTGCGACCCCTGCTTGCGCCAGACGCTCGCGACCGCCTTGGGCTCTGGGATTGGGGTCTTCGGCGGCGATGACGACGCGCCGGATGCCCGCCTCGATCAGGGCGAGCGAACATGGACCGGTCCGACCCGTGTGGTTGCAAGGCTCGAGCGTCACGTAGGCGGTGGCACCCGCGGCTCGGCCACCTGCGTCGCGGATCGCCTCCACCTCGGCATGGGGACCGCCGGCGTGGTCATGGTAGCCGCGGCCGACGATCTCTCCTTTGAGCGAGATGACGCATCCCACATGAGGGTTCGGCGCCGGATAACCCCGCCGGGAGAGGCGGATCGCCTCCCGCATCATGCGGGCGTCAAGCATCTTTCCCTTTGGCGTCCTCTCGCGTCGCCTCGATGAGAAGGCGCATGTTCTCCCGCGCCAGTTCGCGATACTCCTCCCGGGCGCGGCGAAGAACGACCAGGGCGCAAACCCCGGCCGAGATCAGGATCAGAAGCAGGACGCCGATATAGATCGCTGAGTTGCGGCTATAGACGAGCGCTTCCGAACGAGTCACCGGCTTGGTTCCAAAGAACAGGGGCCACGCCAGCAACAGGAACGTACCCACGACGACGAGGCCGACCGTAGCGCGCTTCAGCCACATGCTTCCCTCAAGCTCCCATATGCTTGCCTCATGCTTGGCGACCGTAGGAGGTAGCTGCCGACGACGAACACGTTCGCCCCCGCTCGGCGCGCCTGCTGCAACGTACCGGGGTCGATCCCTCCATCTACCTCGATCAGCAGCTCCGGGGCGATCTGGCGGAGACGGGATACCTTCTTGAGCATGCCGTGCAGGAAGGGCTGGCCGCCCCAGCCGGGGTTGACGGTCATC
>DASWVS010000196.1:0-17866 GCA_036401135.1 Fimbriimonas sp. | reverse complement strand
AGCTGCTGAAGGACCTGATCGCGGGCAAGTGGGACACGGAGCGGTTCGTCGTCCTCAACCCCGGGCAGACGCTGCGAATGACCGCCGACGCGC
Organism: Fimbriimonas sp.; assembly: GCA_036401135.1. Classification (GTDB taxonomy): domain Bacteria; phylum Armatimonadota; class Fimbriimonadia; order Fimbriimonadales; family Fimbriimonadaceae; genus Fimbriimonas. The sequence goes on along the minus strand of DASWVS010000196.1, from coordinate 17,773 downwards.
GCGTGATCGAGGCCCGGGATGCGACTTGAGCTGGAACTGCCCGAAGGCCTCCGCACGATCAACCTCGACCGGGCGGAGAAAGGCCAGCGCCTGACGGAGATCCTCCGGCGCGAGGGCATCCCGCTCAACACCCGGTGCGGCGAGCGAGACCTGTGTAAATCGTGCACCGTCGAGGTCCTCCGGGACGGCGAATGGGTCGAGATGCGCGGATGCCAGCTGCGGGTGGTCGAGAACCTGCAGATCCGCGCGCCCCAGCAGTCGCTCCTCGCCTACAAGCCGCAGATCCAGTCCGACTACCGGGTCAACATCCCCTACGCCGACGATCCGCTGCTGGGGAAGGTCGGCTACGGGATCGCCGTCGATATCGGAACGACCACCGTCTCGCTCTCGGCGATCGCCCTCGAAGGCGGAGAGATCAAAGGGCGCGCGGCCGCGTTCAACAAGCAGATGCACCTCGGCGACGACGTGCTGACCCGGATCAACCTCTGCTACACCGACCGGTCGAAGATCGTGGAGCTCCAGCGCGCGATCGTCGACGAGACGCTGATCCCCCTGGTCGCCCAGGCAATGCTCGAGGCAGGGGTTTCTGTGGAGGAGGTACGAGGCTACACCGTCGCCGGAAACACGACGATGCTGCACCTCCTGCTGGGCGAGGACCCCTCGTCGCTGGGGGTCGCCCCCTTCACGCCGCTGTTCATCGGGCATACGGTCGTGGATTCGGAATCGATCGGGCTCGAGCCCCCCGGGGTCCCGGTGCACTGCCTGCCCGGCGCCTCCGCCTACGTCGGGGCCGACATCACGAGCGGCGTGCTCGCCACGGGCCTCCTTTACGAGGACGGCCCTTCGCTGCTCGTGGACGTGGGCACCAACGGCGAGATCGTCTTCAAGCACGGCGGCAGGATGCTGGGCACCGCCACCGCCGCCGGCCCCGCCTTCGAGGGCAGCGGGCTGACCAACGGCATCCGCGCGGGCGAAGGCGCGGTGGGCCACATTTGGATGCGGCGCGACCCCTTCGAGATGCTGACCGAGGTGATCGGTCCCCCGCGGACCAAGCCGGTCGGGGTTTGCGGCTCGGCCTACATCGATTTCCTCGCCCAGGGACACGGAGCGGGCATCCTGAGCGCGAGCGGCCGCATCCAGGCGGAGAAGCTGCCCGAGGACCTCTTGGATCGCGACGAGTACGGGAGCCGGCTGATCGTCGGCCGGGGCCAGGGCAAGCGGAAGGTGACGATCTCGGAGCCGGACATCGCCCGCCTGCTTCAAGCGAAAGCCGCGATCGCCGCGGGCATCCTCATCCTGCTGAAACGGGTCGGCGTCGAGCCGGAAGAGGTGGAGACGCTCTATCTTGCCGGCGGCTTTGGCATGCACCTGAACCTCGAGAACGCCGTCGCCTGCGGCCTCTTCCCCGGATTCCGGCCCGAGCAGATTCAGCTGGTCGGCAACACGTCGCTCGCCGGCGCCACCCTCTCGATGATCGACCGTTCGGCGCTGCCCGAACTCCGGCGCGCGGGCGAAGAGATCGAGATCGTGGAGCTCAACCTGGACCCGGACTTCGAGGACACCTACATCGATCAGCTCGTGATCGGAGACTGCTGAGAAACGCCCCTCCCACGGCAAAGGAGCCGCACCCTGGCGGAGTCCTCACCCCAACCCCTCTCCTTCGAGGAGAGGGGCTTCCGCAGCCCTTCCCCCAGCGGGGGAAGGGTTGGGATGAGGGTTCGCGGGCGCGAGATCCCGCCCTCGCTGAAACACCGAGCCTTCGCGTTCCCGATTCACACAGAGAAGCCTCAGCAGCGGATTTGTCGCACCCTCGGTTGCGGAGCGTCCGGGGCTGCCGAGGCACCAGCGACGGAAGCCGCACCCTGGCGGAAACCTCACCCCAACCCCTCTCCTTCGAGGAGAGGGGCTCCGGAAGCCCTTCCCCCCGCGGGGGAAGGGTTGGGATGAGGGGTTGCGGCAGCGAGGTTCTCATCCAGGCAGCGCGGGCACGAACCGTCCCGCGGCTATGGCCGCACCCTGGCGGAGACCTCACCCCAACCCCTCTCCTTCGAGGAGAGGGGCTTCCGGAGTCCTTCCCCCTGTGGGGGAAGGGTTGGGATGAGGGTTCGCGGGCAGGAGATCTTGCCCTTGCCGACGGCGCTAGGGCGTGATCAGGAAGGATCCCGACTGCTGAACCTGGAGCGTGGTCGCCGTCACCGTGGCGACCGTCGCCCCCGCCACCGCTCCAGTGGCGATGTCGAACGAGACCGAACTCTCCCCTGCGGGAACCACCACCGTCGGAGGAACGGTCGCCTTCACTCCTTTGAGACCGACGGTCATCCCGGTCGAGGGAGCGGGGCCGGCGAGGTGGACGGTGCCGACGACGGTCCCTCCGCCCGTCACGCTTCCGACGTCGAAACTGAGCCCCGCGACGTAGGGAGGCAGGATCGACACCGGGCACGTGAGGTTCTTGCCCTGGTATGAGGCCGTGACCGTGCCGGCGACGGCCCTCGCGACCGTTCGGAGCCCCACAGGCACCTCGACGTACTCGTAGCCGGCGGGAAGGTACACGGTGGTCGGAACCTTCAGGCCGGGGTAGCTGGAACTGAGCGTTACGGTCGCGCCTCCGCTCGGAGCGGGAGCCGACAGGCGCACCAGCATCGGAAGCACGCTTCCCCCCGTCGCGCCGTACGAGTAAGCGCCGAACGATCCGAGCCAGCTCCTCGTCGGGCATCCGACGACCTGGACCCCAATGCCCGTAAGGATGGCGAGCGCCTCGCCCGTGGGCGAGAACGAGATGCCGTAGAGCGTCCCGTAGTCGATCGTTCGGCAGATCACGTTTCCGGTGATCGACATGAAGTACACGACGCCGTTCGAGGAAGCCATGACGATCTGGTTCGTGTCCGGCGTGAAGCCAAACCCGACGACGCTGCCGTTGTCGGGAGCCGGGAACGCGATCTCACGGATAAGCTCGGCGTTGCCCGAGGTCGGGCGGTACACGGCGACCTTGCTTCCGAGGGCGACCCCCAGGTACTTGTCCTTGCCCGTCTCCGGGTTCGTGGCATACGCCAGGTCCAGGATGCGGGAACCCAGCGCGACCAGCGAACCCTTCTTGGCATACGTGGCTCCGTTCCAGAAATTGACGTTGCCGTTGGCGTCGCCGCTGGCGAGGGTCTTTCCGTCGGAGTTGTAGGCCACCGCGGTCACGTCGGCCGGGTGGAGCAGGGGGCCGTACTTCAGCGTGCCGTGGCCTGCCGTCGAGACGTCCCAGATCCACACGCCGTCGTCGTTGCCGCCGCTCGCGAGGATCGCGCCGTCCGGCGAGAAGGAAAGGCTGGTCACCCCTCCCATCGCCTGGCGCGTGATCATCGCCCTCCAACCCTCGGCCCCCGTGTCGTACACATGGACCTGCTTGTTCGAGTTCCCGGCGGCGACGAGTCCGCTCCCCTTCGACCACGCCATCGCCGTGGTATGGCCTCCGATCGTCTGCGCGACCCCGCTTCGCCCCAGCGAGGCGTCCACGATCTGGACCTCGCCGTTATAGTCGCCGTACGCGAGCCGGCTGCCATCCACGTCCCAAGCCGCCGCGTACGACGTCTGGTAGGGCTGCGAGAGCGCTCCCAGGAAAGCGTGCGTCGCCAGGTCGTACTGCCCGGCCGAGTGCCACTCCCCGGCGGCGAAGAAGGACACGCCGTTGCTCGCGAAGTTCGCCGACCATGCCCGGTAACCGAGGTCGACCGTGTCCCAAACGTTCGTCTGCGACAGTTGGACGAGCCTCAAGGTGGCGTCGCTGGCGCAGACGACCGCGTGCGAGGCGTTCGACCGCACCGCCGCGTCGTAGACGGTGACGCTGCCCATCGACGCGACGGCCGTGCCCGCCGTGTCGTTGGTCGTGACGTTCCACTTTTGCACGTTGCCGGCGCTGTCCACCCCGAACAGGAACTTCCCGTCCCCGCTGAATCCGAGCCCTCGGACGAAGTTTTTCAGTCCGGAGAGGGTTCGCTTGGCCGCGCCGTTGCGCGACACCCTCAGATAGACCTTGACGTCGTTCGTCAGCCCTTCGCCTCCGACGGCGAGCAGGTCTCCGCGGGGGGAGAGCGCGATCCGGTGCAGGTCGTTCGACGGGGCGACCGAGGCGCTGAAGAGACGGAATCCGCCTAAGGTGTAGGCGTCGAGGTATCCCTCGTTCGAAGCGAAGAAGATCGCGCTCCCGTCCCGCGAGAAGACGGACCGGGTCGTCGGGTAGGCCCCGAGCCGCTTCCACGCCGTCGCCCCCGAAAACGCGTGCACCAGCGATACGTAGCCGAACTGGTGCGACAGCGCGATCCACTGGCCATTCGGCGAGAAACTCGCTCCATAGAGGTCTTCCGTCGCGTTGAACGAATACAGGAGGGTCCGCGTGGGAAGGTGCCAGACCCGGAGCGTGTTGTCGTAGGACGTCGTCGCCAAAAGCTGGCCGTCCGGAGAGGGGACGACCGACGTGTAGGTGTTCGAGTGGACCGGCAGCGCCCACCGCAGCGTCGGTTCCACCGTCCTCCCCTGACAGAATGCGAGCGTAGCCACAGACAACACAAAGACCGTTGCAAAAACTCTACGCATGACATTTTATTATCACCCGAAGAGCATCGGTAATACGTGAATCTTTGCACAAATCCCCCTAAAGCGAGGCGCGTTCTATAGAGGGCGCTGTTTCCGTTCGCACACTTCCTGCCATCGGCGGATCGAAGGCCGCTCCCGCCGATCGCGAGAATTCGGCGCAAATGTGCGCCGACCATGGTGCAGGAGCCTACGGAGCGGATAGCCTCGCTCTAAGTCATGGAACTGCTCTACAAGCCGAACGCGGAGGCGTCGCTCGACCGGTTCGAGTCGTGGTGGAAGTGCGAGAACGAGGCGCCCCTCGTCGACATCCGGGTCCCCCAGCCTTACGACCCGCCCCGCAAGAGCTATCCGTCCCAGCGCGGGGCCTGGCTCGACTTCGGCGGGCGGCTCGAGCGGTTCGAGGAAGATTGTCGCCACACCGACTTCGTCGCCGATTCGTTCCCAGCCTTCAACCCCAACCTCGGCCCCGACCTCCTTTCCACCCTCTGGGGGACGCAGATCCAGTTCGCGCCCGACACCTCCTGGGTCTCTCCCATCGCCCGATCCTGCGAGGAGGTTCTGGATCTTAGGGCCGACTTTGGGTCCCCTTTCTGGCAGGAAGCCCTCCGCTTCACCCGGATGTCCCTCGAGCGCGGCCAGGGGAAGTGGCTCACCTGCTTCCACGACCTGCACCCGAACGCCGACATCCCCTCCGCGCTCATCGGTCCCGAAACCCTCTGCCTGGAGTTCGCGGACGACCTCAATGCGGCGCGGAAGGCGATCGAGAGCGTCACCCCCGACTGCGTTCGCGCCTACGAGACGCTCCATGGGATGATCGCCGAGACCGGGCAGCCGTCCCTGACCTGGCTCCCGGCACCCCACCGGGGCCGGATGTACGTTCCCCAGTGCGACTTCTCCGCCATGATCTCGACCGACATGTTCGTGGAGGCGGTCCTGCCGTCGATCCGCGCGGAGCTCGAGGCGACGGACCGCGGCATCTACCACCTCGACGGCCCCGACGCCCTCCGCCACCTCGACGTGCTCCTCGAGATCCCCGAGATCCACGGGATCCAGTGGGTATACGGAGCCGGCAACGGTCCCGCCCTCCGGTGGGCGCACGTCTACCAGCGGATCCAGAAGGCGGGGAAGTGCATGCAGATCCTTGCCGAAACACCCGAGGACGCGCTCGCCCTCCACCGCATCCTCGGTCCGGAAGGGGTCCTCTACGCGATGGGTTTCGGCCTGCCGAAGGAGGAGACGCTCGACCTGCTCGAAGCGCTGGGCTCGCCTGCCTAACCCCCGAAGGCGCAAGCCTCGTCGTATAATGGAGGCATCGGTAGTACGCCGATCGGAATAACGCCAAAGAAGGGTGTCGAGGCCATAAGGGGAAAGACCTGCCGTCGGCGGGGATGGCCGAAAGCACCCTTCGTCCCGTTTAGGCCCTCCGAACCTCTTCACCGACCTTGACCGTGCCCAGCGTCTCGGGTACGTAGTAGCACCCGAAGTACACCGTGTTGCCCTCCTGGCGATACTCCGCCAGCGTCCTTAGCGGTTCCGTTCCGCGCTCGCCCGTCCGCTGGTCGGTGGTCGTAACTAGGCACCGGCCGCACTTCTTGGTTCGCCTGAGCGTGACGCCCCCGATCTGGATGCGTTCCCACTCGTCCTCCGCGTGGGCAGGGGTGCCCGCGAGGATCAGGTTCGCCCGGAACCGGTTCATCGGAACGGGGAGATCCAGCTTGGAGTTGAGCAGGTCCAGCGACGCCTGCGAGGCCACCAGGATCGGCATCGCGTCGGCGAAGGCGATCTCGCCCGGGCCGTAATGCGGGTGGATCGTCCTTCTCCGGGAAAGCGGCAGGGCGACAAGCCGGCAAGCCTGACCGAGCGCGTCCGAGAACCAGGCGTCCGCCTCCTGCCCCACCGCCCGGGCTTTCGCCTCGAAGCTCCAAACCGAGATCCGCACCGTCTCGTCCTGCGGCGTCGGAGGGATCCGCAGGCTCTCGCGCCCCTCCTGGAAGACCTCGATCCCGTCGCCGACCATCCGGGTACCCACGGTCGCCATCCTCGCGAGGCTGCGCTGGCTCATGAATTGCCCGTTCTCGTCGACCAGCATCCATCGCCGGTCGTGGCGGAAGCCTTGCGCCTCGACGTCGGCCGTCGACAGATCGACGCCTCGAAGGGACTTCACCGGGTAGGCGTGGAGGCTCTGGATTGTGAAAGGGGTCATTATTGCGCTCACAGCCGCAAGGTTTCAATCACCCTAACGGGTGAAATGCGGTGTCATATAGATATCTGGTTCGACCGAGACTGCTCTCCCCAATATGGTCTCGTATAGAACCTGGTTGACTCATAAAGTTAAGCCCCGGCTCACGAGTACGGGGCTTTTTTCTGTGTCGGGCCCGTTCAATGAATGGGTGAAGGGCGGAAATTGCGCCCAACAGCACAAGAATCGTTCCACCCCGAGCAGGGGAACCGCGGTCGTATAGATAACTGGTTCACAAGGATTCGCTCTCCCCTTGCCTTGGAGGACCAGAGAAAGTGCAGGGGTCTCATCGTTCAGGTGAGGCCCCTTGTTCTGAGTTCCGCCAGCACGCGCTCGGCGACCTCTTTCGCCGGTTGCGACGCTTCCAGGATGCGCCACCTCGCGGGATCGCGCGAAGCTTCGGCGAGGAACCCCTCGCGCACCCTCCGGTGGAACTCCAGCGGCTCCGCATCCAGCCGGTCCTTCGACTCCAGCCGCGAAAGCCCGATTTCCGGCGCGAGGTCCAGGAGGAACGTGACGTCCGGCTTCAGCCCGCCTGTCGCGAAGGCGTTCGCCTCCCGTATGAAGGCTTCGTCCAGCCCCCTCGCCAGCGCCTGGTAAACCAGCGTCGAGTCGGCGAACCGGTCGCACAGCACGATCTCACCGCGTTCGAGCGCCGGGCGGACGATCGTCCGGACGTGGTTCGAGCGGTCCGCCAGAAACAGGAACAGCTCCGACTCGGCCGGCATCTCCCCGCCGTGCAGCAGAAGCTCGCGGATCCCTTGGCCGAGCCGCCCCGATCCCGGTTCCCGCGTGGTGAGAACCTCGCGTCCCGAAGCCCGCAGCGCCTCCGCGACCGTGGCCAGCACCGTGCTTTTGCCCGCCCCTTCCGGCCCCTCGAACGTGACGAACATCGCGAGAAGTATAGAACGCCCCAATCTTTCTATACTTGGGCGTGACCCGCGAGCAGCTTCTCGACCTCCTGAACCTATGCCCCCTCGTGGCTTCCGTTCAGGCCGACGCGGGAACGCCGTGCGACGATCCGCCGACGCTGCTTCGGCTCGCCCGGGCCAGCCTCGACCAGGGCGTCCAGATCCTGCGCCTCCAGGGGGTCGAGAACATCCGCGAGATCAAAGAGCGCACCCGGCGCCCCGTGATCGGGCTCGTCAAGCGCGGCTATCCGGACAGTGCGATCTACATCACCCCCACGTCCGCGGAGGTCGACGAGCTGCTGGCTCTCGGATGCGAGGTGGTCGCTCTGGACGGCACCGGCCGTCCGAGGCCGACGCGGGAATCGCTGATCGAGTTGATCCGGCGCATCCATGAAGGCGGGGCACTGGCGATGGCCGACTGCGACACCCTCGCCTCGGCGAGATACGCCGAGGAGGCGGGCGCAGACCTCGTTGGCACGACCCTCGCCGGCTACACCCCCGATCGCGAAGCGACGCGCGGGCCGGACCTGGACCTCCTTCGGGAGATCGTGCGCACGGTCGCGGTCCCCGTCGTCGCCGAAGGGCGTTATGCGCAGGGCTGGCACGTCGAGGCCGCGCTCCGGATCGGCGCCGCCGCCGTGGTCGTGGGAGGAGCTCTCAACGACCCGGTCAAGCAGACCAAGGCCCTCCTTCCCCGCTCGAGGTCCTCGAAGTGGGCGGCGAAGGACGGCTCCAACGTCGGCGCGGTCGATATCGGCGGCACTTGGCTCCGGTTCGGCGTCTTCACCCCCGACTGGCAGATCGTCTCCATCGACCGGACCCCCAACCCGAAGCGGCGCGAGGAGCGGCTCGAGTGGATCCGCGAACGTATCCGCGAGGCCGGGGTCGGAAAGCTCGGCCTCGGAACCGGCGGCATCACCGACCCTTGCACCGGGGTCGTCTGGACCGCCAAGGAGTACCTCATGCCGGACCAGATCGGCATCGAGTTCAGCGAGCGAACCCTCGGCGTTCCCGTCTATGCCCACGGCGACGGCCACGCCACCGCCTGGGGCCATGCGTGCCTGCCCGAGTTCGCCGGACGAAGGGTTGCGACCCTGACGATCGGCACCGGGCTGGGCGCCGGCTTTGTGCAGGACGGCCGCATCTGGGCGGGGAGGCGTGGCGAATACCCCCGGATCAACGACCTCCCGACCGCCGACGGGCGGACCTACGAGGAGCTGCTGGGCGGCATCCACATCACGAAGAGCCCCACCGAGGAGCAGCAGGAGCTTTCTGTGCGGGCGCTCGAGGGGGCGATCGCGGCGGTGAGAGGCCTGTACTTCCCCGACGACATCGTCGTTTGCGGATCCGTCGGCCTGAGCCCTTGGCTTTCGCCGCACCTGGACCGCCTCGGCGCGGTCGCGAGCCCCCTGGGACACGACGCCGGCCTCTATGGCGCCGCGGCCCTCGCCCTCTTCCCGAGTTACGTCTAGAGGAGAAACGGATCGGAGCGCTCGATCCGTCTTTCAGACGATGGCGGGGAAGAAACGGGTCGCAGGATTGCCAAGTGTGATCCCCGGGGCAATCCTCGTCTTCGCCGGGGCTGCCCACGCTTTCCCGACCGACATTCTCTACGCCTTCACGATCTGGCCGACATGGTTGGTCCTGATCCTGGGCCTGGCCTTGTCGATGGGGTTCAAGCCGTATCGCCGCCTGCTGGTCCTCGGGTGGCTGGCGTTCGCTTGGTTCTTCGTCGAGGAGGCTCGAACGATCCCGGCGATGCTCATGCCAGAGGTGCATGGCGATCTTCGAGTGGTCAGCCTGAACTGCGCGGGCGGAGACCCTGCCGCCGCCCGCGAAGTCGCCGCCTTCGACCCCGACATCGTCCTCCTCCAGGAGTCCCCGGGAGCGAAGGATCTCCAAGCCATCGCGCGCGGGCTGTTCGGCGCAGAAGCCTCCGTCGTCACCGGCCCGGACGCGGCGATCCTGGCACGCGGGCGGCTGGTGCCGCTGCCCTTGCCCAGAGGAACCGGCGACTATGTGGCCGCAAGGCTGGACGGCCCTGTCCCGATGAACATCGTAAGCCTCCGCCTCCTCCCCCCGACCTTGCGCTTCGACCTATGGAACCCAGAGGCTTGGTCCGCCTACGGCGCCAACCGCGCCGCCCGCCGAGAGGAGCTGGCCGAGATCGCTTCTCGCCTGGCAAGGGTCGAAGGCGGCATCGCCATCCTCGGGGGCGACTTCAACACCCCGCCCGATCGCGGCATCACCGCCCCGATCAGCCCCTCTCTTCGCAGGAGAGGGGTCGGGGTGAGGCTTCGCCAGGGTGCGACGGACGAGCCGCTCGGACTGGCGGACTCCTTCCGCGGAGCCGGAGTCGGCCACGGCGCGACCGCCGTGAACCCTTGGCCTCTCGTCCGGATCGACCAAATCTGGCACGGAAGCGGGCTGCGCCCCGTGAGGACTGCCTCCTACCGCACGAGGCATTCCGACCACTGCCTCGTGGTCGCCGACTTCTCCCGGGAACGCTGACCCTGCGCCACAATGGGTCGATGAATGCCGAGATCGTTTCCGTCGGAACCGAGCTTCTCCTGGGCCAGATCGTCGACACCCACGCCGCGACCATGGCCCGGATCCTCGCCGAGTGCGGGATCGGTTGCCAGCGTCGAACGACGGTCGGCGACAACCTCGAACGGCTCGCCTCCGTCCTGAAGGAGTCGCTGGAGAGGGCCGACCTGGTCCTAACGATCGGAGGCCTCGGCCCGACGATGGATGATCTCACCCGGGACGCGATCACCCTCGCCTTGGGCGACGAACTGGAGCACGTCCCCGAAATGGAGAGCAGGCTCCGCGAGTTCTTCGCCATGCGCAAGATGCGCTTTGCCGAGAACAACGCTCGACAGTCCTACCGCCCGAGGTGCGCGCGGTTCATCGACAACCCGAACGGGACCGCCCCCGGTCTCGTCTGCGAGAAAAACGGAAAGACCGTGATCGCGATGCCGGGCCCGAAGGGGGAGTTCGAACCGATGGCGCTCGGTCCCGTGCGCGAGTTTCTGAGCCGCCAACAGGGCGGCGTCATCCATTCGAGGGTGCTCCGCGTCGTCGGAATGGGGGAAAGCCTCGTCGAGGATTCAATCAAGCACCTGATGCAGGGCGAGAACCCGACCGTAGCCCCCTACGCCCACACCGGCGAGGTCCACCTCCGCCTCACCGCCCGGGCCGCGACGGTAGAAGAGGCGGACCGCCTCATCGATCCCCTCGAAACCTCGATCCGCAACGTGCTCGGATCCCACGTCTACGGCCTCGACTCCACCTCTCTCGAAGCCTCCGTCCTCCAGCTTTTGAAAGACCGGAAGGCGAGGATGGCGGTCGCCGAAAGCATGACGGGCGGGCAGCTCGCCGCCCGACTGACCTCCGTGCCCGGCTCGTCCGACACTTTCGTCGGCGGCGTCGTGACCTACGCGATGGAGTTGAAGCAGACCCTCCTCGGCGTCTCCGGCCAGACCCTCAGCGAATTCGGTCCCGTGAGCGCCGAAACCGCGCGCGAAATGGCGCTGGGAGCCCTGCGCATGGGCGTCGAGTATTCGCTCAGCATCACCGGCAACGCAGGACCCGAGCCGGACGTGGATCAGAAGCCGGTCGGCCTGGTCTACATCGGATGCGCCGGCCCCTTCGGCGTCGACGTCGAGGAACACCGCTTCCGGGGCCTCCGCGAAGACGTGCAGCGCCGCGCCACCCAGTCCGCCCTCGCAGTCTTGCGCGACAAGCTTCTCCCTTTGGAGTGAGGACCTTGGCACCCTTCGCCCAGCCTGCTCAATCCAAGCCCTCCAAGAGCGTGTGTCGAAGACTCCGCCCGACCGTCCAGACCGCCAGACTCACTGCGCGACGGCCATGCGAACCCAACGCCCGCTGCAGGATTGGAGGATCCACCCCCGCCCCCCGCTGCTTGATCTCCGGCACATCCGCCTCGAGCCGACGGAGCTCCCGGCGCGTCGCCTTCACGTCCGCCTTGCCGCTGTAGAGCACCCGGTACGGACGCAACCAAGGCGACTCCGCCGGCGCCTCGCCCGTCAGGTACCCGTTCGAGTCCCCCAGTGCCGTCAGCCCGTGCCGCGAACACAGCGTCCCCAGGCCGTGCGCCCGGATCGCCGCCGGGTCCGCCTCCAACAGATACGGGCGCGGATCCTCGACCGCCGCCGCCGGCTCTCCCCCTTCCAACGCCTCTCCCGACTCCACGTGGACCGCGAACCGCCCGCCCCGCGCCTCGCTGCCGGTCCAAACCAGCGCTTCCCGGCACTCGCGCCCGAAGGAGACGAACTCGAGGCGCGGCGCGAGCGACTCGAGGAACCCGTCGGGAAGCAGCGGGCTCAGCTTCATGCCCCCCAGCCGAAGGCCGCGCATCCGCTCGGCGAGCCGCACCGGATTCGGGGAGAAGTCCTCCGGGTCGAGGGTCCGCCTCCCCTCCACCCGCCGCGCGGGGTCCGCGAAGGCGTACTCGAAGTCCCAGTCCACGGCGAGCGAGTCCTCGGTCCGAACCTCGCCGAGTCCATGGACGTTCCACCGGGCGCACTCTGCCCTCTCGGGATCCAGTTCGAAGCCCATCGCCGGGCCCCGCGCCGCCAGCGCGATCAGGTCCGCCCCGATCCCCGCGGTGAGGTCGGCGACGAGAGCGCCGACGGGAAAACGGGAGGCATGGAAGGCGGCGACCTGCTCGTGCGTCGCCTGCTCCAGCGCCTCCCGGACGAACAGCATCTCGTCCGCCCGTGCAAACTTCGCCCGGCCTCGCTTCCTCAAATCCCACTGGGCAAACGCCCACCGCGCCGCCTCGTTCGACGTGCTCGCCCCGACCCGGCCAAGGTTGGCGGGCGTGGAGGGGAGTCCGCGCGCCTGCTCCAAAGCTTCGAGTCGAAGAGGATCGATCAACGCTTAACAAGGTACCGCCCGGTAAAAGTGCTGGTTTTTTAGCATCGGCCCCTTGCGGTCCCTGACAAAGGGTGCTAGATTTTTAGCAGAGGCAACGATGCACGAAAAGCTGAGCCGTCGCGAGCGGCAGATTATGGACATCGTCTACGAGAGGGAACGGGCCTCCGCCCAAGAGGTGCTCGACGCCCTGCCCGATCCTCCGAGCTACTCGACGGTCAGGGCGTTGCTCAAAATCCTGGAGGACAAGGGACAACTGGCCCACGAGCAGGAGGGAGCCCGGTACGTCTACCTGCCGACCAAACCTCGCGAGGCGGCCGCCAAAAGCGCGCTGCGCCAGGTGGTGCGAACGTTCTTCGGCGGTTCCGTCAGCGACGTCGTCGCCACCTTGCTCTCCGACAAGGAAATGGACCTCTCGGACAAGGACCGGGAAGAGCTTCGGAAGCTCATCGAGGAGGCGAAGTGATGCTCGTCGAGATCGCGCTCAAGAGTCTGGCGCTGCTTCTGGTGGTTTCGCTTTTCTCGGTCTTCCTTCGGGGATTGCCCCCCGCGACCCGGCACTGGGTCTGGGCGGTCGGCTTCATGGGCCTCATGGTGCTGCCGTTCCTGCGCGTCTGGCTACCCCCGCGAGAGGTTCCCTCCCCCGCGTTCTCGATCGCCGCCTCGATCGCGCCGCCGCCGGTCGACCGGCCGCTTCGCCCCGAGGCAAAGGTTCAGGCTCCTCCAACCTTCGCGCCCGAACCGCCCACGCCGCCCGCGTTCGACTCGGGGCGGATCGCGGCGCTCCTCTGGGCGCTGGTCTCAGTCGTGCTGGCGCTCCGGACCGGGCACCTGCTGAGCTCGCTTCGCGGGCTGGCGAGACGGGCAACGCCGGTCGATCAGCCGGAAATGCGGGGCGCGCTCGACGCGGCGCGGAGGAGGGTCGGACTCCGACGTTCGCCCGCGCTTCTCTGCTCGGTGGAGATCGAGGTCCCGATGACGTTCGGCGTGGTCCGGCCCGTCGTCCTGTTGCCCGCTTCGGCGGCGGGATGGGAAGCGCCGATGAGAGATGCGGTGATGCTCCACGAGTGCGCCCATGTTCGGCGGAGGGACTGGGCCTTTCTGGTGCTCGCGAGGCTCGTTTGCGCCGCCTACTGGTTCAATCCGCTGGCGTGGTGGGCGGAGCGGCGGATGCGGGCCGAGAGCGAGGCCGCCGCCGACGACATCGTGCTCCTCACGGGCGTCAGCCCCTCCCGCTACGCCGAGGACCTGCTGAAGCTCGCCGACTCCCTGCGCCGCCCGAACCCGGCCCAGGCGCTCGCCGTCGTGGAGGCCGGCACGCTCAAATCGAGGATCAAAGGGATCCTGGCGAAGGTCCGTCGGGGCGGCGTGGTTTCCCGAAGGGCGGCAAGCGTGCTCGGGCTGGCCGGCCTGTTGATCGTTTCCGCCATCGCCTGCACCCGCTTCGCCTCGAGGGAGGCGCCGGAAGAGCAGTCGGCACCCGCTTCCGTCCTCGCCGTTGAAGGAGGAAACGCCGTCACCGTCGAGGCGATCACGGACATGGGCGGCGAGCCCCGCTCGTGGAACATGAAGGGGGAACTGCTGCCCCAGCCGCTGACGGTGGCGAGCAACTTCGGCACTGGCTATCCTGACAACCTTAAGCTGGGAAAAGGCCCGGTCGACCGTTACGTCGTCCTGAGGGTCGAACCACAAGGTCACGTGATCGTGCAGTGTGCGACGGCTTCTGACGGACCAAAGAAGCCGGCGATGGGCTTTTATACCGGCCCTTATCCCTTGCCGTATCAATCGCTCAAAGGCGGCACGTTCGTGGTGTGCCGAGTCGGTTTCTCCGAGGGCAAGACCGGGAGCATGCATGTCTGGGCTCCTTCCGAACGCTTGCGCACCTTTGCCAAAGCGAACTTCGCCAATGGCACCATGACGTCGACCACGAACAAGGCCTTTTCGCCGAAGATCCATAGCCCCACCGATCGGCCAGGGCCGGGACTTAATGTTGCCTTCTCGCTGCCGCCCGAACTCAAGGGACAACAGGTTTCGCTGGCCGTAAAAATGCGCGGCAGTACCACCACCGGAGCCTATCAGGTGTCGACACAGAAAGCCGGTCTCCAGGAGATGGAGATCTGGGTCGAGGACCCGGAGCGACTCGCGACTCCGGAGTTGCGAGCGCGCCTTGAATCCCTCGAGTTGAGGGCGCAAAAGGAAGTCCATACCGTCCTGCGCAACATCCCGCTCGAACCCACACCGGGCAAGGTCGCGACCGCCGCGAGCTCCGGCCTGCCCAAAATGAAGTCGGTCAAGAACGGCGTCGCAACGCTCAAGGACGGCACGAAGCTCGAGATCCACGGCCTGATCGACCAGGGCGACCTGGAGGCAGGAGGATGGACGTACGACGGCAAACGCTCCGCAAGCCTTACGGCCGACAGGTTCCGGGTGGACGAGGAGGTCACGTCCATGCCTCCGCCCATCGAGGGTCGGCGAAACCTCTTCATCTCCCTGAAGCGGAAGGCTTCCAAAAAGGCGCCGGGAATCCTGTGGCTCTACGACCACACCGGACGCGAACTCGTGGAGGCGAACAACGTTTCCATCTTCTCGGACGACAAGGTCTTCCAAGAACTTCGGACGTTGGCCGTCCCAAAGGATCTCAAAAGCATGGGCATCGTCGTCCGTTGCTCCGTCGGCGACTACCGCCTCGTCTCGAAGAAGCGCTTCGGCAGGGACAAGGGCGTCTATCGCGAGTACCTCGAGCGCGGCGAGTCTCAAGGCGTCCTCAAGGTCACGTTTCCCCCGGACCTGATCAAGAACTCGTGGGACCGGGACTTCACGTTCGTCCTGCGCGACGGCAAGGGTAAGCCGATCGAGGACGTGCAGGGTTGGTCGGGAAACCTGGAGGGCGGCTACGTCGAGTTCCACGTTACGGAGGAGAAAGCCAAGCTGGTGGAGGCGATCGAGTTCCGGGCGCGCGACCTCGATCTTGTCCGTTTCGAGAGCGTGGCGCTGAAACCCAAGTAACCTTAAGGGCGATGGTGCTCCCGTTCCTCGCCCTTTTCCTGTTGAACCCCGACATCACCCAAGGCGTCCAGACCGTCGCGACCCCCGGGCTTCCCGGCGTCGTCCACACGATCGACGACCGCGCAACCCCGTTCCTTGTCGGCGAAGGCAAGCCGATCGCCGCCGCGGGCTACGCCGGCAGGGGGCGCGTCGTCGCCTTCGGCCACGACGGCTACCTGGGCGAGGGGCCGCTTGCGACGGGCGACACGAAGCGACTGGTCCAGAACGCGATCCGATGGGCGGCCGGCAAACCCAATCCCCTCGTCGGCTATGTCCGCGTTTCTCCCGCCGCCCAGAAGGCGCTCGGGTTCAATGCCGTCGACGTCGAGCAGAGCGGCTGGAAGGTGGATGTCGTCGTCGGAGCGTTCGACGGGCCGGATCCGAAGAAGGTCCGCGAAGTCCTGAGCCGCGGAGGCGGAGCGGTCGCCGCCGTCACCCCCTGGGGCTGGAGCATGGTCAACCCGGGCAAGGTGCTCTGGCGCGACCAGAACTGGAGCCCGATCCTTCTCGACGCCGGCCTCGCGTTCGGCGACGGCATGGCGAGCCAGATCCGGCCGGTGAAGGACGCCCAGGAAGCGAGGTCGCTCAGCGCGGCCGAAGCCATGAAGAAGCCGGACGCCGGGGCTCCCCTCCTCGCCGAGGTGATCCGGGCGCTGCCGCCCAGCCATGCTTTGGTCGGCCGCATTCGCCGACTGGTTGCAGGGCGCAAGAACGTCGTGCCGACCGAGGCGACTCCGGTGGAGAAGAAGAACGGCCTCGATCGGCTCGCCCTCGTGGTCAGGATGCTCGACGGCAAGACCGATGCCGACCCCGCTTCCGTCGACTTCCCCGGGTCGGTCGCCCGAACGGCTCCGCGGGTCGCCAGGGAGGTCCTGGTTCGCACCGACCGCGCCCACTGGCAGGGAACCGGCCTCTATGCCGCACCCGGCGAGGAGATCTCCCTCGCCGCTCCCGCCGAACTCGTGGGCAAAGGGCTCCGCCTTCAGATCGGCGTCCACAGCGACCAGCTTTGGCACCTCGACAAGTGGCAGCGCCATCCGCAGATCGTCGTGTCGGCCCCCGTCGACCGTCCCGTCGTGCGCCTTCGCAGCCCCTTCGGAGGGCTGATCGTGGTCGACGTTCCGCGGCGGATCGGGAAGAACGGCGAGGTGAGGATCGCGAATGCCGTCCCCGCGCCCCGCTACGTGCACGGACAGACGACGCCGGAACAGTGGAAGCTGGAACGCGAGCACCCTGCCCCCTGGGCGGAGTTCGAGTCCGAGTCGGTCGTCATCACGGTCCCGACCGTCGACGCCCTCAAGGTCGGGGATCCGAAGGCGCTGATGGACCTTTGGGACCGCACGCTGGCGCTCTTCGCCGACCTTGACGGATACGACCCGGGCCGGCCCGAGCGGATTGTCGCCGACCGACAGATCTCGGCCGGCTACATGCACTCCGGCTACCCCATCATGACCTGGATGGACGTCACAGGCCTCGTCACAAGCGTCGACCAGTTGACGGGCATCGGCAGCTGGGGCCACTGGCACGAGATCGGCCACAACCGCCAGAAGGCGGCGTGGACCTGGGACGGCACCGGCGAGGTCACCTGCAACTTCTACTCGCTCCTCGCTATGGAGCGGATCGCGGGCAAAGGGATCTGGGACCGCCTCGGGAAGGAGAAGCAGGCGAAGCTGGAAGCCCACCTCGAGGCCGGCGCGCCTTACGACAAGTGGAAGGGCGACCCGTTTCTAGCCCTCACCCTGTACGCCCAACTGATCGACGCCTTCGGCTGGGACGCCCTCAGCGCCGTGATCAAAGGGTACGGGGATCAGGAGGGCCAGGACTGGCCCGACCTGAAGAAGCGCGACGAGTGGATGGTCCGCTACTCGAGGCAGGTCAACCGGAACCTCGGCCCGTTCTTCCAAGCCTGGGGCGTCCCGACCTCGGCGGAAGCGAGAGACTCGATCCGCGGCCTCGAAACGTGGATGCCGGCCGACTGGCCCAAGAGTTAAACCCCGCGCCCGAGCCGCTCGGGCGCGGGAGAAGGTCTAGGCGAGTTGGCCGATGATGGCGTTCGCGGCGTCGATCAGCTTTTGGCCGTCGGCGGAGCTGAGCCTGCCCG
>DASWVS010000195.1:0-5374 GCA_036401135.1 Fimbriimonas sp. | reverse complement strand
GACCGTGTTGCTGCACGAACCGACGATGGAGCCCAGGCTTTCGGCGACGAACTGTCCGTCCGGAAAGATCTCGAGGTGGCGCAGCAGGTGCTCCGGATCCCAATGCAGGTCCTCGGAAAACGGAGGAGGGAAGGCGGCCTTTTGAAGGTCGACGACGGCAGGGATATCCTGCTCCCGCATCAGACGGACCCGAAACATGCCAGAGAGGATATCCCGCCGGCTTGCAGGCCTAGCCCAAACGCCTCGAGATCAGAAACGACTGGAAGACGGGTACGAACGCCAGGACCATCAGATAGGCGAACAGCAGCGGCGGGTTCACGCCGACGAGGGATGCGAGGACGCCGACGATCCCGCCGATCAGCCATAGTCGCGCCGCCGAACGGTGCGTCTCCTTCCAAACCTGCTCGCTTGCCAGCGTCCAAGGCGTCCGGATGCCGACCCAAAAGTTCCGCTTCACCCGACCGAGAACGTTTCCGATCAGCGCGAAGAAACCGAAGATCGCCGCGATGATGAAGCGTCCCATGTCCAGCGAGGGCGCGAGCGACGCCTGGAGGATGATCACGTGGAGCGTCAGGAAGAGGCCCGAGACGAGCGCCATGACATAGCCGTAGGTGCCGCTGAAGGACTCGATCCGATAGCCCTTCGGCGAGATGGCGGGAAGAACCAGGGTCAGCACGATAAAGGCGAGCAGCATGCCGGGCATCATCAGCAGGTTGATCCACTTGCTGCCCCACGCGTCGGGTTGTCCGCTCAGCCCCCAGTGGGTGGGCACCCGGTCCGGTAAGAACGCGCCGTAGACGGCGCTGGCGGCGACGGAAGCCCCAAAGGCCCCGAGCTGCCATAGAACGGCCCTGCGAAGTGTCATGCTTGTCCTCCGTCGGCGCGGTCGGAAGCGAACAGATCGAAGAGGCCTGCCAGAAGCTCCTGCACGGCGGTCGTGTTCAGCGAGTAAACGATCTGCTGACCTTCGCGCCTACCCTCGATCAGTTCGGCATTCTTGAGCACGTTGAAGTGGTGCGACATCGAGGGCCCGCTGATCGGAAACATGCCTGTGAGCTCGCCGGCGGTCATGTCCCGCTCGCCGAGGAACCGCAGGATCCTCCGGCGGGTGGAATCCGCCAGGGCCTTGTAGACGTCGTCGGTTTTCGCCACGCTCATAGACGTTTCGCCAACTGTCTAAATATTATCCTTCATTCGATCCGGGGTGGGTCCAGAGGCCCAAAGAGATCTGGGTAGTCTCGGCAAAGGATGGCCTTCGCCCGCACATGGTTCGGACTCTGCGCTTGCATCGGCTTCTCCGCGAGCGCTTTCGCCGAGTCCGTGGTCGTTGCCCCGGGGGCGTCGGCGCTCGAACGATTCGCCGCGCGAGAGGTCGTGAGGTACGCGTTCCTCCGCACGGGCAAGCTCCTCCCGATCATGTCCTCCCCCCGGGGCGACTCGATCGTCGTCACCCTCGACAAGAGCCTCGCGCCTCAGGCATACCGGCTTACCACGAAAGGCTCGCGCCTGACCGTCGCCGGGGGCGATCCGATCGGGACCCTCTACGGCGCCTACCGCCTGGCCGAGCATCTCGGAGTCCGCTTCTATCTTCACGGCGACACGATCCCCGACGTCCGGGTCCCGTTTCGTTTGCCCAGGCTGAACGAGGTCGGGCGCCCTCTGTTCTCGCTCCGAGGGATCCAGCCGTTCCACGACTTTCCCGAAGGGCCTGACTGGTGGAGCCGGGACGACTACCTTGCCGTGGTCGGCCAGCTGCCGAAGATGCGGATGAATTGGATCGGGTTCCACGCCTACCCTCCGGGAGGGGCAGGGCCGGAGCCGTTGGTCTGGATCGGGAGAAGAGAGGATCTGACGCCGGACGGCAAGGTCAAGGCGGCCTATCCGGCGTGGTGGGCGAACACCCAAAGGGACGGCGCCTGGGGGTACCGAGCCGCCCGGACCGGTGAATTCAGCGGCGGCGGCTCCCAGTTGTTCGCCCAGGATGTCTTCGCCCCCGAGGTCATGGAGGGTCTGACGCCTCGATCGGGGAAAGGGCAGCCTTCGATCCTCCTGTTCAACCGGGTCGGCGAACTGCTGAGGCAAACGTTCGACCATGCACGGGCCTTGGGGGTTAAGACCTGCCTGGGTACGGAAGCGCCCCTATCGGTCCCGAACGAGGTGGCGACGAAGGACGCTCGATCTCTCTACGAAGGGATGCTCGAGCGGATCCGACGGAGCCATCCTGCCGACTACTTCTGGCTCTGGACGCCCGAGGATTGGACCTGGGGAGGCAACAGCCCCGAGCAGTACCGGCGAACGGTCGACGATGTCAAGACCGCGTTCAGTGTCCTTCCTTCCGGGATGAGGATGGCAACCTCGGGGTGGGTGCTGGGGCCGCAACACGATCGGGCGGCGTTGCACAAGGACCTTCCGAAGGACGTCGCGATGTCGGCGATCAGCCGACAGGTGGGACACGCGCCTCTGGACCGAGCGTTCGGCGATTTGGGGAACCGGCAGAAGTGGGCGATCCCTTGGCTGGAGAACGACCCGGCCTTGACTGCCCCCCAACTGTGGGTCGGCCGGATGCGTTACGATGCCGCCGACGCCCGGCGCCTGGGGTGCGACGGCTTGATGGGGATCCACTGGCGCACCCGGGTGGTCGCGCCGACGGTGGCGACCCTCGCTGCGGCCGCCTGGCAACAGCCCTGGTCGAAGCAGATCCGCTGGCTGCCCGAACCGAAGGATGCGGTCGGCGGAAGCACCGCCTCGTTCGGGGAGCCCGTCGGTGGGACGGAAGAGGATCCCGTCTACCAATCGGTTCGCTACGGGATGAGCGGCTACGCGCTCGAACTGCCGAACGGCCGGTACCGCGTCACGCTGAAGTTCAACGAACCCCACTACTCCGAACCGGGCAGGCGCGTTTTCGGGGTTTCGATCCAGGGAAAAACAGTCATCCACGGGCTCGACCTGGTCCGGGACTACGGCAAAAACCAGGCAAAGGACTTCGTCTTCGACGCGGAAGTGACCGACGCCAAGCTTCGGGTCCGGTTCCTTCCGCAGACCGAGTACCCGTGCATCGCCGGCATCGTCGTCGAGGGAGAGCAGACGTCTCGCAGGATCAACTGCGGGGGACCGGCGATCCTCGGTTACGAAGCCGACCTCGAGGGGAGCTCCGAAGCGGATGCGCGGCGCACGGCGCCGGTACTGGATTTCTATCGCGATTTCGCCCTCGCCGAGTTCGGCCTGCCGGAGGTCGGTGACCTTTTCGCGTCGATCGACGGCACCCGCCTGCCGGAGCCGGCAACCTGGATCGAGGGGCCGGGCGGAATCAAAGTCGAAAAGCCGGACCTGTCCCGCTATCGATTCGTCGATCGGATGGCGGCGCTCCGCGGAAAGGTGAAAGGGGCGGGAAATCGGTCCCGATACGACTACTGGCTCGATACCTTCAATGCGATGCGCGAGATGGCCAGGCTCGGCGGCCAACGGGAAGAACTGGACGAGATGGTCGGTCGCGGCAGGTTCGAAGAAGCGCGGCAGCAACGGCGGGCGATGGCCCGAACATGGGACCGGCTGATCGGCTACACGCTGAGGACGGTCAGTTCGCCGGGCGAACTCGGCACGATCGCCAACCTCGAGCAGCATGTCCTCCGGACGCAGAGGATCCTCCACGCCAGGGATGAGGAGATCGAGAAGGGATCCGGGATGAGGCTGCCGGAGGATGCGAGCCCTTCGGCGACCCATCGAGGGCCCTCGAGGCTGATCGTTCCGACGGTGCGGAGTCAGGCTCGGCCCGGGGAGACGATCCGGATCCGCGCGATCGTCCTGAGTTTGGAGAAGCCCGTCCTGCGTTGGCGCCATCTGGGCAAGGGGCCGTTCCGATCGGTACCCTTCAGGCACCGGGGCAGAGGGGTCTATGATGCCCCCCTGCCGATGCCGAGTTCAGGGCTTGGGCTCGAGTACTACGTCGTTGCCGGCAACGGTGGGAAGAAGAGAGTCTTTCCTCCCACCGCGCCGCGGTTGAACCAAACGGTCGTCCTAGGGCCGTAGGACGCCTACCTCCTCGTTTTCTTAGGCTTCTTGTTGCTATGCGGGACTTGGACCTTCAGCGTCTCGATCGTTTCGTGCCCGCTATCGTCCATCGCATGGATCGTGATGGTGTAGGTCCTTCCGGCCTTTGCGAAACGCTCGGCCCGAAGGAGAAGCGTGTTCGCGTCGACGACCCGCACATCGTTGGGAACGTCTCCGCTACCGAGACCCGAGTCGGCCTCGCTGCTCTCGACCGTCAGCCACGTCGTCACGCTCGTGTCGAAGTCGTCGCTGACCGCGTAGCTGACGCGGATGGTCCGCATCTTATGGTTCGGAGGCCAAAGCGACGTGGGGCTTGCGGATGCGCCGGTGATGGTGGGCGCCGCCGGATCCTGATGAAGGATCACCACCTCGTCCTCGTCGGTCTGGCCGGCTTCATCTTCGACGACCAGTCGGAAGGTATGCGCCCCCGGACCAAGGTCGAGATCGACCGTCGCCTCGTTTCCGACCAGCACGCCGTTCCCGTCGTACCATGCGTAGAGGAGCGCTCCGCCTTCAGGGTCGATCGAGCCGCTACCATCGAGGGTCACGGAAACCGTCGATCCGCTGTAGAGGAACGACTGATCCGGACCGGCGTCTGCGACTGGAGGCTCGTCGACGACCACGACTTCGATGGCGACGTCGTCCTCGTCCGTCAGCCCGCCGGCATCCTCGACCACCAGCCGGAACGTATGGACTCCAGCGCCAAGGTCCAGGTTGACGGTGGGGTCGGTCCCTACGACGTTGCCATCCTCGTCGTACCACGTATAGCCCAGCGGCAGGCCTTCGGGATCCGAGGATCCGGTTCCATCGAGCGTGGCCGTTACGGGCGACCCGTAGTAGGGCAGCGACTGGTCGGGTCCGGCATCGGCGACCGGCGGCTGGTTCTGCGGGACGGCCTTCTCGTAGGCGCCGATATCCGGGAGCGGTCCCTTGGGCCGAGAAGCTCCCCGTTGGTCGGTCAAGGGGAACTGGAACGGGTCGGCGCTATCCAGCGCAGGGCTGCCGACGCGAAGCGCGTGGGTCAGCGTCGGGCCTCCGTTGTCGGCGAGAGGTCCCACGAGCGGATCGACGCCGAGTTTGTCCGAAGGCGCCCAGCCCGTCGATCCATCGATCGATCGGATCAGGTTGTGACCGAGGCTCGTGAACACGCCATCCACATCGGCCCAAATTGGTGCGGCGTTGTTCGCCACGATGGTGTTCCGGATGGAGAGCAAACCCTGACCGATCCGGATTCCACCGCTGTGGACGGTGGCCGCGTTCCCGACGAATGTACAGGAGTCGACCATCGCCGTCTGAGCCCCATCGCTGCGGTAGACCAAGGCACCGC
>DASWVS010000194.1:0-2890 GCA_036401135.1 Fimbriimonas sp. | reverse complement strand
CTTGTAATCCTCGTTGCCTCTCCAGTGCTGGATGTACGTCCAGCCCATTTTCCAGCCCACGAAGATCAGGATGCCCGCCAACCCGAAACTCAGGTACCGGAACATGCCGATCAGGCCGCTGACCGCGAAGTAGAGCGCCCTCAGGCCGAGGATCGCGAAGACGTTCGAGGTGAACACGATGAACGGGTCCTTGGTGATGGCGAAGATCGCGGGGATCGAGTCCACGGCGAAGACGATGTCCGTCATCTCGACGAACAGCAGCGTGACGAAGAGCGGGGTTGCCCAGAGGCGTCCGTCCACGTGGTGGAAGAACTTCTGACCCACGAAATCCGGCGTGACGGGCACGATCTTGCGGAAGCCGCGTATCACCGGGTTCTTGTCCGGCTCGATCTTCTTGTCCCTCAGCCAGATCATCTTGACGCCCGTGACGATCAGGAACGCGCCGAACACGAGCGTCATCCACGCGAAACGGGTGAGCAGCGCAGAACCGGCGGCGATGAACGCAGCCCGAAAGACCAGCGCCCCGATAATCCCCCAAAAGAGGACGCGGTGCTGATACTTCTCCGGCACGTGGAAGTAGCTGAAGACCAGCAGCATGACGAAGATGTTGTCGACGCTGAGCGCTTTCTCGACCAGATAGCCGGTGAGGAACGCCATCGACGCCTCCGAGTTCGAGTACATCGACTCGGGGTAGATCCGGTGCCAAAACAGGTGGATGCCAAGGTTGAAGAGCAGCGCCAAGCCGATCCAGACGCCGCTCCAGATGAGCGCCTCCTTGATATGAACCACGTGCGCCTTTCGGTGAAAGACGCCGAGGTCGAGGGCGAGCATTCCGAGCACGAAGGCTAGGAACGCGCCCCATATCCATAGCGGGATGCCGTAGAGCAAATAGGATTACCTCCTGGTGTTTGTGGGGCTTTCAGGTTCTAGGAATTCTCCTGAAGAGCCCAGGACGCCGAGAGGAACGACTCTAAAAGTCGAAGATGTCGTCCAACCAGCCTTTCTTTTTCCGGTGTTTGGAATGCGGGTCGAATCCGCGCCGCCGGTCGTCTTCATCGTCCCGGCGGTAGGTGGGACTGGCGGCGACCGACGCGCTCCTGTCGATGAGCTTGTCGAGTTCCCCGCGGTCGAGCCAAACGCCCCTGCATTGCGGGCAATAGTCGATCTCGACGCCTTGGCGCTCTGCGATGACGAGTTGGGTTCCATCGATCGGACAGTTCATTTTTCTACTCGGTCGTTCCTATCGACCCGGAGGTAATAAAAAACCTCCGCCGCCAAAAAGGCGGCGAAGGTCTTGCTTTTCTGCTGCGGGCCGGCCTACGGCGTATTGACGACCCACAGCCCCGCCATCGGGCGGGCGCTACTCCCCTTCGGGACACCGTAATATACCGCCGCAAGCGTCAAAAGGTTCCGTTCAATCGAGCAAATCCTTCAGCGCCGGCTCTAGCTCGGGCCACTTAAAGGTGAACCCCTTGGCGAGCGCGAGACGCGGCACGACGCGGGTGGAGGCCAGCGCGAGAGACGGGTCCGGGCCGCCCAGCGCTCCCAGGGCTTTCACCGCCAACGAAGGCGCAGGGGGTGCCCACGGCCTGCCCAGAACCTTACGGAGCGACGACATCATTTCGGAGTTCGTCACCGACCGCGGCGCACACAGGTTGACGGGTCCTGCGGCATCGCCCAGCCCGCACCACCGAACGAGCCGGACCCAGTCCTCCAGATGGATCCACGGGATGTACTGCTCGCCGGAGCCGACCGAGCCTCCCAAAAACGCCTTCGTCAACTTGACGAGCGTCGGCAGCATGCCCGAGTCCTGGCCCAGTACGATTCCCGTGCGGAGATTTACGACGCGCGTCCGACCCGTTCTCGAGGCCTGCTCCCACTCCTGGCATAGATCCGGCATGAAGCCGGAGCCGGGAGGGGCCGTCTCGTCCACTTCGCGGTCGGCGGTGTCGCCGTAGATCCCGACGGCGCTGCCGCTCAGGAATACCCTGGGAGGGCGCGCCGCGGCTTCGATAGACTCTCGGAACGCTTTCGTGCTGTCGAGCCTCGAATTCCGGATCTTCTCCTTGTTCTCCGGAGTCCAGGGGAGGGCGATCGGCGTTCCGGCGAGGTTGATGGCGACGTCCGCGCCATCGATCTCGGATGCCCACGCGCCGATGGTCTTGCCGTCCCACTTGACCGCTCTTGCGCCTGCGGGTGCCTTGTCTCCTCTCACCAGGGCGACGACCTCGTGCCCATCGTCCGCGCACTCCTTCACGAGCGTCGTCCCAAGAAAGCCGGAAGCTCCGCCGATGACGATCTTCACCGCTCTATTTTACGATCTTCTGGATCTTGCCCTCGTATGGAAACAACCCTGCGCAAAGAAACGGCCGGGGCATCGAGCACCCGGCCGTTTCGAAGCGATGTCCGCGTCGCCGCTAGAAGCGCGCGCCGAGATAGAGGCCGAAGCCGCTCAAATCCGTGTCGTGGGCGAAGAAGTACTTCGCCTGGACGAAGAACGGGGTTTCGCCGGGGACGTCGGTCTCGCCGAAGTCGTAGGAGGCCGCCAGCTGGGCCCCGAGGCCGCTGTCGTCGTCGCCGCCTTCGCGGAGGAAGTCCCAGCCCAAGCCGGCCGAGAAGACGAATTGGTTGTTGCGCACGTTGTAGGTCAAGGCGAGCGGAATGTTGTAGTTGTCGCCGTTACGACCGTAGTAGTCGATCGACGCGCCGAGGTAGGACCAATAGGCTCTCCTCGCCTGCTCCACCGGGACGGACTGGAACTTATAGTCCAGACCGAGCGCCAGGTTGGCGTCGCCCACGTTCGGCCAGTGTGCGCCAATGCGCCCGCTGAAGCCCGAAGGGCCGTTCGTCTGCGCAGAGGCGATTCCGACAACACCCATCGCGAGTGCTG
>DASWVS010000193.1:0-3854 GCA_036401135.1 Fimbriimonas sp. | reverse complement strand
GGCTTCTCCATCTGGCCCAGGAACTGCCGGGCGTAGGCGCTCAGGCTCTCGACGTACCGGCGCTGTCCTTCGGCGTAGATCGTGTCGAACGCGAGCGAGGATTTCCCCGATCCGGAGAGGCCGGTGATCACCACCAGCTTGTCGCGCGGGATCTCGACCGTCACGTTCTTGAGGTTGTTCTCGCGCGCGCCGACGACGACGATACGGTCCTGAGGCATGGGCTGATTATAGCGGGAGTAGTAGACGTGAGACTACGCTGAAAACATGGGCGTAGGATCTTCTGTCATAGATGCGATGCGAAAAGATTCCCACAACCCCGCCGACAGTTCCGACGCCGACGTGACCCCCGGGATCCGCGACGAGCCGGAACAGATCGAGGAGGAGGACCAGGCAACCAACATCGGCGCACTTGCCGACGGTGGGTCTGCTTCGCCGGCGCACGATGCTCTCGACATGGAATCAGGCATCGTCGGTGGGACCGACCAGACCTCCCATACGGGAATCGGTGCGGGCAACCTCGCCGCTAAGCGCAAGGAAGAAGCCTAGAACCCATCTGGAAGGTTCGGAGCGATCCGCGCAGCCTTCCTTGTCGAGCCCTTGTGCCCGAGGGTGCCTTGTGGGGGCGGACCCTTCCTTCGTGATCCTTTGTGCCCTTGTGGTGAGAGAAAGCAGCACCTCCTCGTGCAGCCTATCGTCGAGGGGATGCGCTCTAGTCCTCGATCTTGAACTCATCCTCTTCGATCTCGACGCCGGTCTCCAGCTGGGTCACCTGCACGTCTTCCATCGGCGCCATCGTGTCGAGGTTCTTCACCTCGGTCCGCCAGATCAGGTGGGTCTTCGGGTCTATGTAGTACCGGACGAAGACCTTGGCCTCCTTCGCGCTCTCTTCGAGGGTCGTCCACTTCTTTCCGTTCCACTCCACGTCCTCGACGACCTTCAGCTCGCTGTCGTGCATGTTCTTGCCTTCGGCGGTATTGAGCTGCTTGTCCCACTCCCAGAACGAGAGGGTCTCGAGGTTGACGGTCGCGATCGGGAACTCCTCGTCGTCGTATTCGCGGCTACGGAGTTCGTCCTTCTTCGTCCCGGCCGCCATCTTCTTGCCGTCGTGGCGGTAGAAGAGCGTGATCTTCTCGTCCGATTCCTGGTCCTCGGGGGTCAGTTCGATGCTGACTTTGTTGGGGTTTGCGAAGAGCACCTTAGTGCTGGACTCGAACTTCTCCTCTTCCTCGTAGAGTGTGGTCTTGACCTCGAGCCGGGCGCTCTTCACGCCTTTGTAGGCGTCGCGCATCTTCGTCAGGAGATCCTCGACCTTGGCATCCGCTGCCATAGACAGCGAGGAGGCGGCAAGGAGACCGATAAGCAAGGCCGAACGGGATCGCATGATTCGGATACGTTCCAAGCACTGCCCAGGTTCCGTCGATTACATCGGGATTCGAGGTTTCGAATGAGGCGGGACCCAATCGACCAGGCGGACCTTGGCCTTCTTCACGGCGACTGGCCGGGCGACGCTCGATACCGGACGAGCAGCGGGTTTTGAGGGGGTCTCCCGAAAGAGGCTGCCGAGCGCCGGCGCGGAGATCGAGATCGCCGCGGCGAGGAGGTGGTAGACGGAGAGCTTGGCCATGGCCTTTTCCTCGGAGACGATGCGTCATACGCATCCCCGCCAAAGGGAAGTTTCCGTCGAGGACGTTTTGTGAACGCCGGGCGAAGTTCCGAAGTCTGATAGGGAACGCCAACGGGCAAGGAGACGGAAGTTATGCCTGAGAACACCAACCAGAAGTCGAACGCTGCGAGCGAGAAGAGCGTGGACGGTTTTACCGACAGCCAGAACCAGAAGAACGCTCCGGACATCCCCGACTACGGAACGCAGGGACGCAAGGAACCTCTGACCGAAGAGGAGCGCATGGCGGCGGAGCGAGAGATCAACGAGAAGGGCGACCGGAACCGCTTGAGCGAAAAACGCAGCCACGAGTAAAGCTGGGTTCGACTCGCCGACCAGAGTTCTATACTTCGGTCAGTGAAGATCGGATCTTTACCTGTCTACTATGCCGTCCGCACCGCCTTCGACCTTATGTTCGCGGTGCGCGGCGGCCTGTCGGTTCGGGGGCGCGAGAACGTCCCGACCGGCGAGGGGCTGCTCGTGGTTTCCAACCACATGAGCCACCTCGACCCTCCCGCGCTCGCGTGCGCCGTCCGGCAGCGTCGGCTCCTCGCGATGGCGAAGGAGGAACTGTTCCAACATCCCGCGTTCGGATGGCTGATCGCCAAGATCGGCGCCTTTCCTATTCGACGGGGAGAAGCCGATCTGGAGTCGGTGAAGCTCGCGATGAGCTACCTCGAGGCAGGCGAATCGATGATCGTTTTCCCCGAGGGCACGCGCAGCGACGGCGTCCGAATGCTCCACATCGAACGCGGCGTCAGCATGCTCGCGAAGAAGACCGGGGTGAAGGTCCTGCCCGTCGGCATCAATGGGACGCAGGTGCTGATGCCGAGAGGTGCGAAAGGCAGGTGGCGCCACCACGTCCGGGTCGCCATCGGGCCTCCGTTCACCTACCAGGAGGTCGCCACCGGGCGGAACGAGCGCGAGAACCGGGAGAAGTTCGCGCTCGAGGTTCAGAACCGTATCATCGCCCAGTGCCGGGAGACGGGCCTCGACCTTCAGCCTCCGGCCTCGCTATCAGAACCGGCGGGTGTACTGGACGCTCCCCAGAACGTCCTCGTCCCGGAAGACAAGCCGTAGCGCGAGGTCCGGCCGGGGCAGGACCTCGAGGCCCGACGTGATTCGTATCCCGTTGTACTCGTAAAGGAGCCGGAACTCGCGGCTGAACGGGATCGTTCCTCCGGCGAAGGGCGCCGAGTGCGTCCCGAGGAAAAACCCTAGCGTGAGGTCCGCGGGAACGTCTCCGTTGATCGTCGAGAACACCGGCCGGAGGGTGAACGCCCCGTAGAAGCGTCGGCCGTCGCGCAGGTTGTCGAGCGCATCCTGCACCCCGACGCTGATCCCCGGCGTGATGTCGGGAATCGGTGCGATGAAGTTGTAGCTCACGTCGAAGGAACCTGCGGGATCGGAGCCGCTGAAGTACTCGGAGCGGACCTCCACGTCGAAGTAGGTCGTCAACCCGAAACCGAGGAAGTACTCCTGCGCCCGCCCGCGGCTGAGCTCGCTCATCGCCTCGAAGCGTACAGTCCCGAACGGGATCTTCCGCCCCGTCGGGATCGAGAGGAGGCGGTCCGCCGATGCGGGCACACAGAGCCCGAAGAGGAGGAGAGGGAGAAGACGCACCGTGGGAATATACCGGCGATCACGCCTTCGCGGAACCTGGATCGAGCGGATCGGTCCCATCTTCGCAATACCCGGCCCCTACCGGCGGACGGAGATGGTGCCGGGGCCGTTCTCCGCGCCGCGCACCGTCACGTGGATCGGCGTGAACTGCTTGACGACCCACACCGTCGTCAGGAAGCGTTGCGTCAGGCGCGACACCTTGAACGTTGTCGGCCCCTCCGCCAGGCACGCGGGGATCAGGATCTGGTCCGCGACGAACGGATCGACGGTGGCCTCCCGCGACATCCACTCGAACCGCTCCTCGAACGCGCTCTGGGCGAGCGTCTCGGCCCGGATCCCTTTGGCCCCCATGGCGGCGCCGCCGCCAACCCCGCGCTCATAGACCGCCCAGGCGGTGACGAAAACACCGGGCTCGGACGCCTCCACCTGCTGGGCTTCGATCTCCAGCCGAAGGTTGGCGACCTTCGCGAGGTTGTTGAGGTGCGAGACGATGCGGTCGGCCATCGACGAGGAGAGCCCGCTGTAGCTGATCGCCGCCTTGACCTCCCGAAGCGACCCCCGGTCGTTCCAG
>DASWVS010000192.1:0-2311 GCA_036401135.1 Fimbriimonas sp. | reverse complement strand
GGCGGGAGACAGCCCGCCGAGACATCGCCTGCGCCGACATCCTCTTGGACCGCATCGTCGACGATGTACCACCAGTTTTGCGGCTCGGGCTGTAGCCAAATACTCACGCCAAGGTGGTTTACCCGAAAGCCGGATCCGGCTGACTCGGCCGCGGCTTACGGAGCCCTTCGAACCGAGGGCTTTGCCGCGAGCGTGCCGGACATCTCCAGCACCATCAGTTCCAGCGTTTCGATAGGGTCGAAGCTGGGCAGTTGGCCCTTCAAGCGCGAGTCCGTATCGCTGAGGATCTGGAAACAAGCGGCCAATTTTTCGAAGGTCGCCTTTCGGGCTGTCGCCATGATCCTGTTCTGCCTCCAGTCGCGCTCCGAGATCAGGTTGGGGCGCGTTGGCAGCATCGCGGCCACCTCCGCCGAAACTCTCTGCGGCGTCAGGCCTCGCTCGATCAGAAGCCGCCCCTGCCAGATCAGGCGCAATTGGGTCGAAACGGTTGGGAGGATGCTCCGAAAAGCGGTGTCGGGGGCTTTCGCCGGGCTTGAGACCAGGATCCGAAGCTGCCGAAGCGCTTCGGGCACGTTGCCGTCCAGCGTCGACTCGACCATCTTGAACACATTCCACTCGCGCGAAGGCACGACCACGTCCCTGACATCGCTATCGCTGATCCGGTCCGCCGAACCCGCGAAGATGTCCAGTTTGTGCAGCTCGTCGATCGCCCGAGTCTGGCTGCCGCCCGTCATTTCCACGAGCGTATCGACGGCGGAGGGCGTGACCGATTTGCCGAGGTTCTTGGCTTCGGCGATCACCGCTTCCCGACATCGCTTGGCGTCGGGTTTGAACTCGAGGGCGATGCCGCCGGCCTTATCGACCAGCTTCAGCCACCCTTTGAGAACGGTCGTTTTCATCCGATTCACCTTGTCCTCGCTGCCCGACTCCTCGTCCGCGACGAGAATGAGGAGTGCGGACTCGGGAAGGGAGGCAAGATCCTGGGGCTTGATGTTGGTTGGGTCCGTCCGCAGGATGTTCCTCACGACGACTGTCCGTCTTTGAGCCAGAAAGGGAGCGATGCCCGCCCCAGAGATCCATTCCGTGGACGGAGCGCTGTCCGACGTGATCGACTGTAGATCGAAATCGTCCTTCGCGAGGCCGGCCTCCTGGAGCAGTTCGTCCAGCATTCTTCGCCAGAGCGTTTCTTCCTCCCCATGCAGAAAGATCAACCGGTGCTTGAGTGCCTTCTTCGCTTCTGCCGTCATTTTCTGGGCGCGGGTTCCTTCGTGAGCATCGACTTGAAGTTTCGCAGGTCTTCCTTCAGTTTTGCCAGATCCTCCTCGCCAGGGGCATCGGCCGAGAAGAGGAAGTGCTCAAACCGATGGTTGATCTCGGTTGCCGTTTCCGCCGAGCCGTTCAGCGACGGCAGGACGCCGGCGAGGTATTCGGACGGAGTATCGCTGAGCTGGCGCCGAATCCGAGTCTTCCTTTCGAGCATCGAGACGAACTGCACGAAGAGCCGCTCCAACTGCTTGCGGTTGAGGTTGGTGCCCGGAACAGGCTTGCGGCTCCGCAGAAGCAGGATCACGGCGGCGAGGACGGCGACCACGATCACAACGTCGATCGCATTCCTGAACCATGCCGACTGGTACCAAGGCGGTCCGACCGTCGACTGTCCCCGACCTCCTTCGGGTGCCTGATCCGCGTCTTCCGTCGCATCGAAGATGACCCAGCCGACGCCCTCGAAGAACAGCTCGGCCCAAGCGTGGGCGTCGGCCTGCACGACGATGAAGGAACTCCCGGTCCGCCGCTCCGCATCGGGAAGGAAGCCGGTGGCATAGCGCGCCGGAATCCCGATGGACCGCGCCATCGCGACCATCGAGCTTGCGAACAGGTCGCAATATCCCTCTTTTTGGGTGAACAGGAAGTGCTCGACCGCATCGCGGTCCGACGGGATCGCGGGGGCCCTCAGGTTGTACATCGCCCGGCGGCCGATCTCCCGCTTGATCTGTTGCGCACGCTCGTAGTCGTTGTCGGCGCCTTTCGCCGCCTCTCGGGCGAGCGCTTTGACGCTCTCGGGGACGCCGGCAAGGCTAGTCGTCTCGAGAAGGCTTGTCGGCAGCTGCGCAACAGCATCTCGGGGCATTGATTGGGTATCCGCTTCGATCGATCGCCCACGGACGGTGATGTTCTCGAAGTTGAGCGAACTTCGGCCGGAATAGTCCCGAATTCGCCTCGCGGGCCGTCCGCGGAACTCGACGACTTCGGCGGGCATGGGCACCATGTTGGTCGCCGCCAGGGCGCGAATCTCCCACGTGAACTCTCGGCG
>DASWVS010000191.1:0-2717 GCA_036401135.1 Fimbriimonas sp. | reverse complement strand
GAAGCCAAGCCGTGGAAGCCGCCCGGCGCGTGGTCAGGCGCTCCCGGAGGCGCGGTTGCTCCCGGCACGCCGCCGCCTCCGTCGGGGAACCCCGGAGCGCCTGCGGGTCAATAGCTCAACGGTCGCGGGGTCGGATCGTTCGATCCGGCCCCGCGTCTTTGCGTGTCCTTCCTCCCCCGACGGCTCGATCGTCCGGCTCAGAGATCGGCGGCCGGGAACGGCCGATCATCCCTTGCGGCTAGCGCTTGCGACGCGCCGTTCGCGCTCCGCCGACGGTGGGGCCTACCTTTTCCGGCTTGGGTTGGAACCGCACCCTGACCGAGTCCTTGCCCCTCGTCGCATCCTCCGGCAGCAGGTAGACGACGTCGTAGTACCGGTTCATCGGCCTGTTTTCGAGCGTATCCTCGGCGATCCGCTTGCCGTCCACGAGGATCTCGAAGTCGGGCCGGTTACGGTCGTTCCCCCAGTAGGTCACGATCAGCTCGTTGGCTGCTGAAGCGTCGACCTTCATGTCGAACTCCATCCAGCCGCCCACCAGCGGCTGGCGCGTGCCGCGGTCGTTCTGCTCCCGGACATCGGTCCGCTCCTGGGTGAGGTTGTGGTCCCGCTCGGGCTGCATCTGGCCGATCGACATGCTGTCGACCGTTCGCTCCTCCAGGTCCTTGATCCTCGACTCCTCGGCGCGGTATTCGGCCTCCTTCTCCGCCCACTCCTCCGGGGTGAACTGGTCGAAATAGACCCCATAGCGGTCGTTCGTCATCGTGTGGAACGGTGCGAACACGAGGTCCTCCGGACGCATCGCATTGCGGGACTGGAAGACCAGCGGCTTGCCGGGGACCGGCTTCAGCCACTCGTCGATGGGTCGATCTTCGGTCACCAGAACCGGGGTGCGGAAGATCTTGCCCGCCTCGACCGCTCCGATCCCGCCCCGACCCCGGCGGCCGTTCGGCGCGTCTCCCATGTCGGCGGCGAGGACCACCGGTCCGTACAGGATCGCCACCCGCTTCGGGTTGTCGGGGGTCGCTTCGATGCGGAGCGACATCGGCAGCTCGAATTCCAGCTTGTCCCCCTTCTTCCACGTCCGCTTGACCGAGGCGTAGCTTCCCGGCTGGGTGGATTTCAGCACCGTGCGCCCGTTGACCTTGAAGTCGATAGAACCCTTCGCCCAGCCGGGGTGGCGGACGCGCATCTCGAACGGTTTGCTCCCCTCTGTGACGGTGACGGCGACTTGGTTATCCACGGGGAAGCCGGTTTCCTGGCGAAGTTTGATCCCCGCCTGCTTCCAGTCCAACTCGGTCGGCAGGAAGAGGTTCAACCAGAGCGTCCGGTCCGCATCGTGGAAGTAGGCGCTGTCGCCGTGTTTCGTATGGTTCTCCATGCCGGAGCCGTGGCAGCAGGTGAAGTCGTGGAACTTGTTGCTGTAGCCGCGGAACGAGTTCGTCGCCAGGGGCATGAAGTAGGTGACCATCCCCTCCTCGTTCTGGGAGGCGAGGATGTGGTTCAGGTACGCCCGCTCGTAAAAATCCATCTTCGACGCCTGCGGGTCCCACGAGAACACGTGCCGGGTCAGCTTCAGCATGTTGTACGTGTTGCAGGTCTCGGCGGTGTTGGTGGAGATCCGATCGGAAAGCCGGTCCGGGGGGCCAAGGTACTCGCCGTTGCTATTGCCGCCGATCGCGTAGGAATGGTGGTTCACGATCCGGTCCCAGAAGAACTCTGCCGTTTTCCGATCCTTTTCCTCGCCCGTCAGCTCATAGAGCCGGGCGAGCCCGATGAGCTTCGGGATCTGGGTGTTCGAGTGCTTACCCGCCAGGTTGTCCTCCCCCTTCGAGAGCGGCTCCAGCACCCGATTGTCATAGAACTTGCGGGCAAGCTCCAGATGCCTCGGGTTCGTGGTGCGGGAGTAGAGCTCCGCGAGCGACTCGTTCAAGCCCCCGTACTCGGTGCCGAGCATGGTCTGCCACTGCTCCGGCGTGAGTTTCTTTGTGATGTTGTAGGCCCAGTCGGCGAACTTGTCGGCCACTCCAAGCGCCTGCGTATTGCCGCAGAGCGCCTGGGCGTCGAGCAGGCCGGCGAAGACCTTGTGATGGACGTACCACGGCGACCACATCCCGTTGAGGTCGAAGCCTCCGCTTCGGAGCTTGCCCGCGGCCACGTCCGCCCAGATCGCGTCCAGCCTCTCCCGGTCGAATCCGGCCGGACGGCCGTCTGGGCTGGGGCGATCGAACCGGAACGCGCAGAGGAACCCGTCGGGGCGTGCCTTCTGGCACTCGACGAGGCCGGCGACGATCTCGTCCACGCGCGACTTGAACCGAACGTCCCCCGTCCGTGCGTACTCCTGCGAGCATGCGGTCAGGTAGTGGCCCAGCGAGTGTCCGGACAGCCCGCCGGTCTCCCATCCTCCGTAGATCTCGGCGTCCGGAGATAGGCCGCTGTTCGCCCGAAAGCCTGCGAGCAACCGCGCCGGCTCGAGTTCCAGCAGGTAAGCGGCGGTCGCCCGGTTGGCGTTCTGGAAGGGTCCGTCCATGAGCCTGATGCTCGAGAGCGGAAACGGCGTCGCGACAGGTTGGGGAACGTTCATGGTGGCGGCGGCGAGAAGCAGGAGTGAAGGGGTCATTGGGTCTTCAACCTTACGATCGAGATCGAGTAGGCAGGGAAACGGCGCCTGAGGGCGCTTCCAGTCGTGGCGATCGTTTCAGACACCGGGACGATCTTGA
>DASWVS010000190.1:0-18348 GCA_036401135.1 Fimbriimonas sp. | reverse complement strand
TCCCACCGCGGGCGAGTTCAGGCACGTCTACGACATCACCGCCGATCCCCAGCCGGCTCCGCCGACCCCGGATTACGCAGGCAAGCAGGACTGGTACCTGAACGACCATTGCCTGATCGAGGGTCCCGCGGGCTGGCACCTCGTCGGGATCACCGAGCGCAAGCCCGCGAACCCGATGCACGAGTTCCACCTCGACCACGCCACTGCGCCAAGCCTGGAGGGACCTTGGAAGAAGCAGCCGTTCGCTCTCAGCCGGGACGTCGAGAAGGGCGAGAACATCCTCTGGGCGCCGCACATCGTCAAGAAGGGCGACACCTACTGGATGTTCTACTGTGCGGGATCGCGGCGCAGCAACTACGACTTCCGGATTCACGCGGCGACGTCGAAGGATCTGCGAACCTGGACCCGGGTGAAGCGAAACCCGATGTTCGAGGACTTCTACGACGCGCGCGACCCGATGGTGCTGAAGGTGGGCGACACCTACTACATGTACTACACCGCCAACTGGGACACGGGCGATACGAACCACATCGTGAGCGTCCGGACCAGCAAGGACCTCTTGAAGTGGTCCCGGGCGCGGGTCGCGTTCGTCGACAAGGGGATCGGGACGTGGGGTGGAAACACCGAGTCGCCGTTCGTGGTGCCGTATGGCGACCACTTCTACCTCTTCATCGGCCCCGGCGACGACTACCGGAGCACGAAGGTGTACCGCTCGCCGAACCCCTACGCCTGGGACCTCTCCCAGGAGGTCGCCACGATCCGCTCGCACGCGGCGGAGGTGGTGCAGGACCGGCAGGGACGGTGGCACATCACGAGTTGCGGCTGGGACGCGGACGGGCTCTACCTGGCGCCGCTGGCTTGGAAGCCCGAGTAGGCTTCGGCGGCTCTGCCGCCGGTTGAAAGCGCTGCCGCGGGTCGCGCACTCCCATAGGAATCAGCGCATCAGGAGGAGGCTGACCCCCAGCGCCACCCCGTTGTTCAGGGCGTGGAGGACGATGCTGGGGACGAGAGATCGCGTCTGGTAGGCGAGTTGGCAGCTCACGAGGGCAATGGTGATCAGCGGGAGCCAGCCCGCGATGCCCTGGGGGTGGATGGAGACGAACATGAAGCTCGACAGCAGGGCGCCGACGATCAGGCGGCCCGTCACCCGCGACATCGCCGGGTAGAGGCACCCTCGGAACAGGATCTCCTCCCAGAAGGGCGCCAGCACCGCCGCCTGGAGGAAGATCGCGAAGAGCAGCCACGGATCGTTCGTGTTCATGATCACGTTCCCGATCGGGTGGTACGGCTTGGGGAGGAACTTCGCCAGCTGAGTGGCGATGACCGCGGTCACGACGAGGAGGGGGATCGTCGCGAGGTAGCCCGCGAACCCCCAGAGGACGTTCTTCCCGAAGTTCCGGCCGTTCACCCCGAGGTCGCGGAGACGGATGAGCCAACCCGAGACCGGGAGCCGGAACAGCGCGACGACCAGCAGGAACATCGCGGCGACGCTCACGAAGGCGCGGGCGGACATCGGGGCGTTCTGGAGCAAGGCGCTCACCACGATGCTGAGCACGAGGTAGGACGCCAGGAGTTGGTTCCCCTTCATCGCGAGCAGGTCGGCCCGGGCAGGGGAGAGTTCGCCCATCGGCAACCCCGCCGGCTTCAGCTGCCCGCTGTTGCGGAACGCCAGATAGACCATCCACAGGAATCCACCTATCAGCAGCGCGCCGCATCCCAGGAGCCCGACTGCGCCCATGACCCAGAAGCTCGGCCCCTTCGACACCTCGCGGTAGAGGGAGTCGTCGCCCGCCTTCTTCAGCGCGTGCGCCCTCACGAGCCGGTAGAGGAAGGAGGTCTCGGGCAGGTTCGAGACGAGGTTTCTCGCCTGCTGGGGGGAGAGCTTGTCGGAGCGGTAGATCTGCGCCGCCGCCCGGCCCTCCTTCATCTTGCTCCCGGCGAGGAACTCCAGCGCCTTCGGATTCGGCTCCTTGCCATCCTCGAACTTGAACGCGGTGTCGTAGAGGGCCGCCAGTCGGCTGGTCCCGGCCATCTTCTCGATCTCGGCCTCGGCGTCGCCGGTTCCGAACATCTGCAGCAGGCGGGGGTCGGCACTGTATCCTTTGCCGCGCACCGTCTGCTTCAGGGCGGCGTCCCACTCGATGTTCTGCACCTCCGCCGAGTCGCGCTGGGAGAACGACTCGGCGAGGGCCATGCCGACGAGGAGCAGGTAGATGCCGGCGAGGATCAGCCAGGCGTACCGATGTCGCGTCTCTACTGGCGGAGGAGGCTCCGGTCGTTGAACGAAATCGTGTACGTGCTCTGCTTGGTGATCAGCGCCATTCCCATCCATATCGTTTCCGCCGCGTACTCTCCGACCAGGATGCCAAGCGCGACCA
This sequence comes from Fimbriimonas sp., assembly GCA_036401135.1. Lineage (GTDB taxonomy): Bacteria > Armatimonadota > Fimbriimonadia > Fimbriimonadales > Fimbriimonadaceae > Fimbriimonas. Next base: position 15,970 of record DASWVS010000190.1, on the reverse strand, counting down.
TCCGTAGCTTGTCATAACCTCTCAGGCCATAGTACCGCTGCACGAAGTTCTTGACGAACAACGCGATGAGCAGGCCGAACCAGAAGTAGTCCACCCCGTAGTTCATGCTCAGGAAGTAGCCGGCCGGATGCAGCGGGAACCCCGGGAACTTGAACCGGATGATGTCGAGGCCCATGACGAAGGCGAAGCCGAAGATCGTCATGATGATTCCGATCGTGTCGGGGCCCTTCCGGTTGTTGATGATGTTCGTGAAGTAGGTCGGGGCATCGACCCAACCGAGGGTGCCGGTACGGTAGGCGGCGACGGTCAGGAAGAAGTAGGCGAGGAAGAAGCCGACGACGGTAGCGCCCGCGATGTACCAGAAGATCTTCTTTTGGTTTAGCCCTTCGATCTGCCCCATCTTCATCGCTTCGAGCTGATAGGGCATCGGGTGGTTCCGATAGATCCGGTTCATGAAGATGAACCCCTGCGCGACGAAGCTCGCCTGCTTGTCGGAGATCCACTTCGTCCCCAGGAACCGGTGCATGATCGAGCTCGAGCCGAAGAAGGCGAACTCGTGGGTCGGCGGGCCAAGCTGGGCACGGACCCGGGTGTTCACGATGCTGAACATCAGGAACAGGAGGATGTAGGGGACCAGGTACGCGATCGGCAGGTCGCCGCCGACATAGCCCCACGCGACGACGATCGCGAACGAGACGATCAGGCCGATGAACGCCCAGCGGTGCGTGACGCCGCCGTCCTGCGGGCGGGTGCCCTTGAGGATCTCTCTCCAGACCCCCTTGAGGTAGTCCTTCGAGACCCACCATGCGCCAAGGAACAGGGCGATGACCGCGCCCCAGGTCTGCTCGTCGAAGTAGGGCGGGCCCGGGGCGATGCCGGTCCCGGAGAAGGTCCACTGCGGGATGCCGTTCGCGGCCAGCACCACGTGGGTCAGCTTTCTCAGCAGGAAGAAGACGACGAAGGACAGCAGCATGTCGCTGGGCATGAAAAGCCCGATCGCCGCCATAAACGGGTAGATCGCGATCCGAAAGTCGCCGATGTTCGACCAGGGCGGCTCCTTCAGCGCCCGGTCGATGTAGAAGAGGTCCTTGACCGGGATCGACGGCAGGTTCGGGTAGAGATAGTTGAACCCGTTCAGCATGTCGATGCTGAACATCACCGCGAAGGCGATCCACATGTGCCGGCTCCGCCACATGCCGCCACGCCCCCCGTCCTCGGACATGGCGACGGGCAGCTGGATCAAAGGGAACGTGAGGCGTTCCCTCTCGTTCCACGCTCCCCGCATGAGGGAGTTGATGCAGAGCATCGCGAAGCAGGTGCCCAGCATCCCGACCGCCCAGCCGAGCCAGACGGGAAGGAAGGTGGGGATCTTGCCCAGGACGTAGAGGACGTCCTTGCCGCCGCCCTCGACGTCCTGGACCTTCTCCAGATCCTTGATCGCCAGCCAGTCGGGCACGTGCTTGACGAGGTGATCCTTGTAGGTCGCGTTGTTGCGGGCCTGCAGCGGGTAGTTGTAGGTCGCGTTCTGGGTGATGCCGGACCACTCGCCCGCCATCGCGGCGGCTACGCTCACGATCGAGAACACGACGATGAAGTCGCCCTGGCTGAACGCCAGCTTCGGCGAGACCCGCCGCAGGAGAACGTTTGCGATCGCGAGGAAAAGGAGCGCCGAGACCGGCGGCGTCATCAGCGAGAAGATGCTCGACGTGCCCTGGTTGGTGACGGCATAGGTGGCAGGGAAGCAAAGCAGGAAACCGAGAAGGACCGCCCGGATTCGGATCGGACTGAACGCCGGTTTTTGTTGTCCCTGCTCCGTCATCGGTGTCCTTCACTATAGACGATGGAGGCCGGTTCCTGACGAGGGTTGCCGCCTCCCCGAGGCGCGAGGGGCTAGAATCTAGCGGTTCATGAACGGCAAGCACTGGGTCTGGGACAGCGTCAACCGCGGTGCGGATGCCTCCGCCCTGCGCGAGAAGTACCGCACGCTGCGGTCGCGCGCGAGCGACGGCGTGTTCCTCGGCGGAGGGATCGACGACCGCGAGTTCGAGATCGTCCGCGAAGCCGGCCTGGAACTCCACCCCTGGATGTGGACCACGAACCGCGGCGACGCCTGGATCCGGGAGAACCACCCCGAATGGTACATGGTCAGCCGGTCCGGAAAGTCGTGCCTGGACAAGCCCCCCTACGTGGACTACTACCGCTGGGTCTCGCCCGTCGTGCCGGGGGTGCAGGCGTACCTGAAGGACCGCGTCGCCGAGTTGGCGAAGCATCCCGCCGTCAACGGCGTCCATCTCGATTATGTGCGGTACCCGGACGTGATCCTGCCCCGGGGGCTATGGGGCAAATACGGCCTTGACCAGTCCGAAGAGTTGCCGGATTACGACTTCGACTATTCGGAGGCGGCGTGCGAGGCGTTCCGCGCAGCGTCGGGGCGCGATCCGAAGGAGATCCTGGACCCCGCCCGGGACCAGGAGTGGCTGCATTTCCGCTACGAGTCGGTGAACTCCCTGGTCCGCCAACTGACGTCCGTAGCCCACGAGCACGGGAAGGAGATCACGGCGGCGGTGTTCCCGACGCCCAGCATGTCGCGAAGGATCTGCCGCCAGGATTGGGACAAGTGGCCCCTGGACGGGTTCTGCCCCATGATCTACCACAGCTTCTACCACGAGACGGCCGCCTGGATCGGCGAGTGCGTGATCGAGAACATCCAGGCGGTGAGACAGCCGGTGTATGCCGGTCTTTATATGCCCGCCTTCAAGTCCCCGGGCGAGTTTCGAACCGGGCTCGAGGCGGCCATCAAGCGAGGCGCCGCCGGCATCTCCCTCTTCGGCGGCGTGGGCGAGGAATACTGGGCCGTCTTCGAAGAGACGGTCAAAGGAAAGGTCGCTCGAGAAGTTTCTGCGTAATGGGACAAAAGCGCCTAGATGAAATAGCTGGTTGACGAACAGCGCCCCGGACAGAGAAAGAGATAGGCGCATTCGGCATTCGGCATAAGTAACTGCGGGGAGCGTTTTTTTGCCTACGACAAGCCCTTCCCCCCGGGGGGAAGGGTTGGGATGAGGGGTCGGAGGCGCGAGGCTCCCGCCCAGGCGGCGCGGGCCTGAACCGTCCTGCGGCTACGTTAGCTCACTCTATACTGGGACATGGTCCTTTCCCGGATGGCATGGCCGGAGGTCGATGCCGCCTCCCGCGAATCGGTGGTGTTGATCCCTACGGGATCGCTCGAGCAGCACGGCCCGCACCTGCCGCTTTTTACCGATACGCTGATCGTGACCGCCGTCGCGGAGGCGGTGGAGCGGAACCTGGCCGACCGGGTGCTGCTGACCCCGACCCTTTGGCTCGGCGCGAGCGGGCACCACCTCGCCTTCGCCGGTTCGCTGAGCAACTCGTTCGAGGCCTATATCGGAGCGGTCGAAAGCGTGGCCGAGAGCCTGATTCCCCACGGGTTCTACCGGTTCTACGTGCTCAACGGGCATGGAGGCAACACCTCTCCGAACGACTTGGCGGTCCGAAACCTGAAGGCGCGGCATCCCGAGATGACGTTCGGCCAGCGGGGCTACCACGAGTTCTACTCCGCCGACGACTACGCGGTGCTCGAAGGCCCCCAGAAGACGATGCGCCACGCCGACGAGGCCGAAGTCAGCTTGATCCTGCACCTCCATCCCGAACTCGTCCGGACGGACCGTCTGGTCGACGACGGGCTGGCGCCCGATCCGCCGCTCCAAGGGGTCGTGCACCACTTCGACGAGATCACGGAGCATGGGGTCCTCGGGTACGGCACCTTCGCCAAACCGGGAACGGGGAAAGCCCTCTTCGAATCGGCGGTCGGTCACGTGACGGCCGAGATCCGCGCGATTGCCGACGGATACGTGCTGTCCCGAGGCTGATCCGTGCGCGTATACTGGGTGCAGAGGCGCCATCGTATGACTCTTGCAAGATGTGCGAGATCTGTGCTTGGCATGGTACGTTCGGCGACGGCCGCACTGCTCCTGACGGGCGCCGCCTTCGCGAACGACACCGCCCTGACCACCGGCGGAACGCCGAAGATGATGCGCCGCCACCGGAGCGTGGCCATGCGCAGCGAGGTCGTTCGGATGACGGTCGGCGACAGGACGGTCCTCGTCGACTGCACGTTCGTGTTCGAGAACCTGTCCTCCCGCCCCGCCACGATTCAGATGGGGTTTCCGGATGTCGGGTTCGCCGCGGGCGACCCGGACGAGGAGTACGGACCGGATTGGCGGCGGACGCCTCCCAAAAGCTCCTTCGAAAGCTTCGAGTCCTGGGTGAACGGCCGGAAGGTGCCGGTCCGCCTGATCCGATCGGAACGGCCCGGCAAGTTCTGGCACGTGAAGACGGTCGTCTTTCCCGCCCGCCGGCGGGTCGTCGTGCGCGACCGATACGTTCAGATTGTCGGGTTCGGCCCCGCGAGGCTGTCAGGCGACGCGTTCGGCTGGCCGAGTCGAGCCGGATACTTCCTGCATACGGGAGCTTCGTGGCGCGGCCCGATCGGATCGTCCGAGGTCATCGTGACGTTCCGCAGAAAAGGGATGTCGGGCAACCTGAGGCCTTGGCGGATCCCCGCAAAAGACTGGTTCGACGGCGCGCCGAGGCGGGACTGGTCGCACGAACGTGGGCGCGTCTTTTATACCGGCCCCTGCAAACCGAAGGTGCACGGGCAAACCCTTCGTTTCGTTCGGAAGAACTGGCATCCGTCCGTGACGGACGACATCGGCCTTGTCTTCGACCTGAAGCGCGTTCAGCCCCTGGGCATTTGGTCCGGGCATCGGGTTCGCGCGATGTAAGCTTCCGAACACCTCGGGACGCAGGAGGCATACGATGATCGATCCCTATTCCAGGCCCACCCTCTTCGAGCGTCCGCTCGCGGCGGCGTAACCGCCAGGCTCGGACGGCTGAAACCCTTTTTCGCTTTCCCGGCGTCTACCCATTGGGCGCCGAACGAAGTTGCGGGCGTTGCGCCCGCGAACCCGCGGCCGAGACGGCCGCGGCACACACGCATGCCAAAAACCGAATCATTGGAGCCGATCGTCGAAAAGGCGGTCCTGATCTATGTCAACGAGGACGAAGCCGAAGACCGCGCCTACGAGGAGGAGCTCGAAGGGCTTTGCGAAGCGGCGGGGGTCGTGCCGCTCGCCGGCATCCGACAGCGCCTGGACCGGCCCCACAAGGGAACCTTCGTCGGCTCGGGCAAAGTCGGCGAGATCGCGGAGCTCGTCAAGGAGTCCGAAGCGAACCTGGCGATCTTCGACGGCGAGGTCAGCGGGATGCAGCAGCGGAACCTCGAGGAGCAAATCGGGGTGAGGGTGGTCGACCGGACTCAGCTGATCCTGGACATCTTCGCCCGTCGGGCCAAGACCCGCGAGGGAATGCTCCAGGTCGAGCTGGCCCAACTCACCTACATGCTTCCCAAGCTGATGGCCGTTTACACGAAGTTCGAGCGCCAGCGCGGCGGCATCGGCATGCGGGGGCCTGGCGAGACGAAGCTGGAGTCCGACCGCCGGATGGTGCGGGACCGCATCTCGCGACTGTCGGAGGAGATCGAAGAGGTCAAGCGCCACCGGGACCAGCAACGGGCGAGCCGGCGCAAGCACCCGTTCCCGTTCGCCTCGATCGTCGGCTATACGAGCGCCGGCAAGTCGACGCTGATGAACCACCTCGCGGGAACCGAGCTGCTGGCCGACGCGATGCCGTTTGCGACGCTCGATCCGACCACCCGCAAGGTCGACCTTCCCAACGGGTACTCGCTGTTCCTGACGGATACGGTCGGGTTCATCCGCAACCTGCCCCACAACCTGGTCGCGGCGTTCCATTCGACGCTCGAGGAGGTCACGTTCTCGGACTTCATCCTCCACGTGGTCGACGTGAGCCACCCGAACTGGGAGATCCAGCGGGACGCGGTGATGGAGACGCTGAAGGAGCTCGAAGCGCACGAGAAGCCGATGGTCACGGTCTTCAACAAGATCGACCGGATGCCGGACCGAACGATACTGCGCGGTCTCGTCGCCGAGTGGCCGAAGTCGGTGGCGATCTCCGCCAAGACCGGCGAAGGGATCGACGACCTTCTGAACATGATCGTTCGGCAGGTGCAAGACCTGCTGGGCGAGGTGAAGGCGCTGGTGCCGTATGACCAGTCGGGGCTCATCCAGGAGTGCTACGACTACGGGCGGGTTCACAAACTCGACTACCGAGACGACGGCATCTACATCGAAGCCGAGCTTGTAGCGGAGATGCGGGAGAAGTTGCGGCGGTACGCGGTTTAGGCTGCTGAGATTTCCTGACCCTCGGATGATTCATCAAGGGGCGGCCCTACCGTCGAACGCTTTCGGCGAGGAGTTCGAGCAGAGGCTCGGTCTGCGCCCAGGAGAGGCAGGCGTCGGTGATGCTCTGGCCGTAGACGGCGGGTTTCCCGGGAACGAAGTCCTGGCGGCCTTCGATCAGGAAGCTCTCGATCATGACGCCGAAGATGTGGGAGTCGCCCGCCGCGATCTGAGCGGCGACGTCCCTGCCGACGTCCATCTGGCGCTCGTGCTTCTTCAGGCTGTTGGCGTGGCTGAAGTCGACCATCACCCGGTCGGCCAAGCCCTCGATCTGGAGCGACTGGGCCGCGCTCAGGACGTGTTCGCGGCTGAAGTTCGGACCGGACCGCGAACCCCCGCGCAGGATGATGTGGCAACAGTCGTTGCCGGTGGTCTGGAGGATCGCCGACAGGCCGTCCTTCGTGGCGCCGAGGAACCAGTGCGGGTTCTGGGCGGCCTTGACCGCGTCGATCGCGGTTCGGATGTTGCCGTCGGTCGCGTTCTTGAAGCCGACCGGCATCGAGAGGCCGGAGGCGAGCTCGCGGTGGGTCTGGCTCTCGCTCGTGCGGGCGCCGATCGCGCCCCAGGAGACGAAGTCCGCGAGGTGTTGGGGAACCGTCATGTCCAGGAACTCGGTGCCGGCGGGCAGCCCGAGGTCGGTGAGGTCCATCAGGAACTTTCGCGCCAGGCGCAGTCCTTTGTTGATCTGGAACGACTCGTCGATGTCGGGATCGTTGACGAGGCCTTTCCACCCGACGGTCGTCCGGGGCTTCTCGAAGTAGGCTCGCATCACGACGAAAAGCGATTCGCGGTAGCGATCGGCGAGAACCTTCAGCCTCTCGGCGTACTCGATCCCGGCCCTGACATCGTGCAGGGAGCAAGGTCCGACCACCACGACCAGGCGCGGGTCCTCGCCCCGCAGGCACCGGACAACGGTCTCGCGCGCGTCCCGGATCAGGTCCGCCGCCTCGTCGGAGACAGGAGTCTCCTCGGCGAGGATCGCGGGAGGGAGAAGGGGACGGACCGCGCGGATGCGCAGGTCGCCGGTCGGTTTGTGCATCGGAACCCGTATTATGGCGTCTCGGCCGTTCGCATAATGAGCCATGACGGTGCAGGAGTGGCTGCGCGAGGCGGAAGCGCGCCTGGAGGCGGCGGGGGTCGAGTCGCCGAAGCTGGAGGCCCAGTTGCTGGCGGGCCATGTCCTTGGCGTCGACCGTACGTGGCTGTTCGCGAACGGCGGCCGCGAGTTTCCCGAGATGGCGGGCGAGGCGATCCTGCAGCGCCGGGAAGGCCGGGAGCCTCTCGCCTACATCCTCGGCTACCGTGAGTTTTACGGAAGACGGTTCGCGGTCGACCGGCGCGTGCTCATCCCCCGGCACGAGACGGAGACGCTGGTCGAGAAGGGCCTGAGGATCGGAGGCCGCCGGGTGCTCGATCTCGGGACCGGCAGCGGGATCCTCGCCGTCACCACCAAGCTGGAGCGGCCGGAAGCGGAGGTCGTGGCGTCGGACGTCTCGGCGGAGGCGCTCGCCGTCGCGCGGCTCAACGCCGACCGGCTGGGGGCCGATATCCGGTTCGTGCTGTCGGACGGGTTCATCGGGTTGCTCGGCGAGGCCTTCGATCTGATCCTCACGAACCCGCCGTACATCGGGCGAGAGGAACCGCTCATGCCGGAGGTCCGCGACCACGAGCCTCACGCGGCGTTGTTCGCCGGCGCAACCGGGATGGAGTTCTACGAGATGCTCGCGTCGCAGGCGCAGGAGCACCTGCTCGACGAAGGCGTGCTTCTGATGGAGGTCGGGTACCGGCAGGCTGAAGCGGTGGCAGCGCTCTTTCGGCGCCAGGGCTGGCAGGTTCCCGCGATCCACCCGGACCTCGCGGGCGTGGGACGGGTGGTCGAAGCCCGATACCCGTACGCCTGCGCGTCATAATGGTGCCATATGCAGATCGTCGTCCCCGACGAGTTCAAGTTTCTTTACGCGCCTGGCTACGATGCGATCGTCAAGATTCCCGCGCAGGTTCTCCGCCAGAAGGCGGCAGAGGTCACCAAGATCTCCAAGCGGACCCAACTGCTGGTCGACGACATGATGCGGCACATGCGGCGGGCGAACGGCATCGGCCTCGCCGGCCCCCAACTCGGCGTGCTCCAGAGGGTCGTCGTCGTGGCGCCCGAGGATATGCGGCCCACGGCGTTGATCAATCCACGCGTCGTCAAGGCCGAGGGCGAGCAGATCGGACAGGAGGGCTGCCTCAGCATCCCCGGGTTATACGGCGACGTCAAGCGGGCGGCCTACGTGGAGGTGGAAGCCCAGGACCGAAAGGGGCGCGACCTGCTTTTCAAACTCGAAGGGATGCCGGCGAGGGTCGTCCAGCACGAGATCGACCACCTCGACGGGATCCTCTTCATCGACAAGGTCGATCCGGCGACGCTCCACTGGATGTATCCGGACGGCGTCGCCGCGCCAAGGGCGGAATGAAGCTCGTCTTTTTCGGCACCGGAGCCTTCGCGCTGCCGGCTTTGCGCGCGCTCGCCCCGCACGTGGCGCTCGTCGTCGCCCAGCCGGACCGGCCAGCCGGACGCGGGATGCGGATGCAGGCGGCGCCGACGAAGGTCTTGGCGCAGGAACTGGGGCTGACGGTGGAAACGCCCGAGAAGAGCCGCTCCCCCGAGTTCGTCGACCGCCTGCGCGAACTGGACGCCGACGCGTTCGTCGTGGCGAGCTACGGGCAGATCCTTTCCCAGAAGGTCCTGGACTCCGCGCGCCGAGGCGGCATCAACCTCCACGGATCGATCCTCCCCAAGTACCGCGGTGCGGCGCCCATCCAGCGATGCCTCCTTTCCGGCGAATCCGAGACGGGCGTGACACTGATGCAGATGGACAAGGGGATGGACACCGGCGATATCGTCCACATCGAGCGCTTGGCGATCGGTCCCGAAGAGACCTACGGGGAGATTCAGGATCGGCTTGCCGAACTCGCGGCTTCGATGGCGGCGGACTGGATGCCCCGCATCGTTGCCGGCGACTACCCCCGAACCCCCCAGGACGACGGCCAGGCGACGCTCGCGCCGAAAGTGGAGAAGGCGGAGGCCGAACTCTCGACCGGCCGGAAGGCGAAGGAGGAGTTCGACCGGTATCGCGCCTTCACCCCGGCTCCAGGAGCGTTCCTCCGGACGTCCGTCGGCGTGCTTCGGATCTCGAAGGCGACGCCCGGACGCTGCTCGGGGGAACCGGGAACGATCTGCGGGATCGACGCCGGGTTCTCTCTCGCGTTCAGCGAGGGTTCCCTCGAGTTGCTCGAGGTTCAGCCGGAAGGTAAAAAGCGAATGTCGGGCCGCGACTATGTCAACGGGGCACGGCTCAGGATCGGCTCACGTTTCATTTGAGTAGCGACATGTCGAAGAACGAACCCACGGCTGCGCCGACGCAGGCTCAGATCACCCGGCGCCTTATCATCCGCACGAGCATCCTGCTGCTCGTCATCGCTGCGCTCATTTACGCTTTCCAGTACTACCGGAGCGTGCGGAGCGACCTGGGCGGACGCGCGACCTCCGAAACGGCGGGCCTCATCGCCGCGATCCAGTACAAAAAAGGCGGCGGGCAGGAAGCCGTGCTCTTCAAGCCGGACGGTTCGATCATCCGCAACGAGGGCTGGAAGGAAGGGGTCGTCGACCGCGACATCGCCTGGACCCCGGACGGCAACTTCCTCTTCTTCATCAGCGACCGCGCGGACAACGTCTTCCACGTCATGCGTTGGAGCCCCGGCAGCGGCAACGTTGAGGCCCGCAGCATCGGTAGCCGCGGCAAAAGCAACCCGACGTTCCCGGTCGGCGACGTGCCGAATGCCAGTAAAAGCTCGCTGGTGACCTCGGGAGGCGTCGTCTTCGATTTCGAACCCTCCAAGCCGTCGATGTTGCAGGTCCTGCCCCCGACCGCCGACGAGATCGTGGTGACGGGGATGGAGGAAGGCGGAGGCTCCGAGAGCCAGTTTCAGGGCTATTACGGCCAGTTGGGGCAGTCGTTCCGCATCGCTCGCTGGCTGAACGGCAAGGACTGGGTCGCGGGCGTCATGAAGCGGGACGCCGGCGAGATCCTCATCATCCAGAACCTTGTGCGGCGGGAGGACGGTAGGCTCGAGCCCCCGCGGACGATCACGGCGGGCGAGAGGGTCGACTTCGACGTGAACCCCAAGACCGGGGGCATGGTCTACAGCGTCGTGAACTTCCAATGGCCCGATCCCGAGAGGGTGCCGCGCCAGTTCGTGAAGGGCAACCGGGTGACGACCCCGTACCGAAACATGATCGGCCTCGTCGGAACGACGGAGCAGGAGACGTCGGGTCCCGTGGTCGTCTCCAACGACGACCGGACCGCGTTCCTCAGCCCCCGGATCAGCCCCGACGGCACCACGGTTCTCGCCGTCGTCGGCCCCTACGACCGCGACTCCTCTTCCGTTCAGCCTCAGGCGCTTGTCTCGATGCCGGCCGAGGTCGGCGGCGCGCAGCAGATCCGACGCCTCGCGGTGGGCGAGGTCTACGAGCCTTCCTGGAGCCCGAACGGCGCGAAGATCGCCTTCGCCCGGCGACAGGACGGTCGCCGCACGATCTTCACGATCGACCGCGACGGCGGGTCCGAGCGGAACGTCAGCGGAGACCAGGGAGACTTCGGCTGGCCGCTCTTCAGCCCCCAGACGCAATAGCGCCAAGTCCGTGTATCAAGGCGCGCCCTTGCGGACTCATCAACGATAGGCATGAATACGAACTGCGCCTCGATAAGGGAAGCCCTGGTTCGGCTCGCGGAAGGAAAGAGCGAGCCCGAGGCCGAAAGCCACGCGGCAGGCTGCGCGCGATGCTCCGAGAGGCTCTCGCAGCTGCGGGCCATGGTTTCTCTGGCACGGGTCGCCCATTTTGACGCTCCCGAAGCGCTCGTGCGCTCGGCCAAGGGACTGATGGCTCCGCGGCGGCGCACGCTCGTCGCCGGCCTCCTCCGCTCGAGCCTGTCGCTTTCCGGGGCCAGGTCCCTGCCCGAGTCCGCTCAATTGGTCGTCGGAGGCGAGGACGTTTCGATCCGCCTGATGGTCCGGAGGCAGGGCGAAGGCTACGAGGTCTTTGGCGAACTGCCCTCGAGCGACTGGACGGTCGAGAGCGACCGCGCGGGCGTGACCCAAAACGGGAGCCGGTTCCAACTCGCCGCATCCGATCCGGCCGACACCGCCTTCGTCGCCGAGTCCGAGTTGCTCCGGGTCGAGGTACCTGCGCTCCAGGAGTTGATCCCGAGTGGAACCAAAAGCGCTGGTTGAGGCTCTCGAGTCGCTGGATCGGCGACAGGGATCAACGCTCCTCCGCGCGCACGCCGGATCCGTGGGACTGTCCCAGTCCTTCTTCGAACGCCTCGCCGGGCACTTCGCGTCTGACCAGGCGCTCGTCATCCGTCTCGGCGCCCACTGCCCTTCGATCCTCCGATACGGTGACCGGCAGGACCTCGGGTATCGCGGCCAGGCGATCGTCGAGATGGTGCGCGGACGTTGGCGACAGAGCGCCCGGGCGTTCGTGCTCGCCGGCGAAAGCGCCACCGATCCCATCGAGAAGCTGTCCTTCAAGGTCGGCTCGCTGCATGCCCTCGGTCGGGCGGGGAGGATCGAGGAGGCGCTGGCGCTTGGAAAAGGGCTGTCGAACGACTTGCGGGCCGCGGGACGCGAGGACCTCGCCGCACGCGCGGACCTGAACCTCGGCAACGTCCTCATCGAGCGCGATCGCTACGGGGAGGCGATCGGGTTTTTCGAGCCTTCCATCCCCGCCTTGGAAAAGGGCGGGTTTGCCATCGAGGCGCTGTCGGCCCGGCTCGGCCTTTCGACGGCGAACCTCTATGGGGGGAGTTTGGAGGTGGCGCAAGGGGAAGCGCAGAAGGTTGCGAACCAGGCGCGACGGCTGGACCAGGCCCACCTGGAAAAGCTGGCCCAGCTCAACCTGGCCCACGTCGCCCTGCTTCGGGGGCAGCACGACGAAGCCCTCGGGCGGTTTATCGAGCTCTCGAGGAGGCTGTCCGACGTCCCCTCCGAATCGACGAGGTGCTTCGAGTTCCTCGGCGACACTTACGCGCGGCTCAACCTGTGGGACGAGGCGCTCGACGCCTATCGGCAGGCACTCGAAAGCCCGGCGATCGGCATGAACAACCGGGCGAACGTTTCGCTGGGAATCGGACAGGTCTACGCGGGAATGGGAGAGCGCTCCCGGGCGCTGGAATCGCTCAAGCGGGCCTACGAGCTCTACCGCAGAGTCGGGAACGAGGCCTGGGCTTCCGCCGCACTGACGATCCGGGCGCAAATCACGGGTTCGAAGCGCGTCGCCCGCCGGGCGGCCGCGATGGCAAGGCGAGCGGAGAGTCCCTACCACCTTGCCCTCGCCTTGATCGCCCTCGGCGAGCGAGAAGAGGCGGACTCGATCGTCCGCACGTTCGGATATGCGGGTCTGGAGTGGCGGCTCCACCACCTCGAAGGCCGCTCCGCCGAAGGAAGCGAGAGGCTGAGAGCCTACCGCTGCATGTTCGAATCGATTCAGCGGGGCCGCGCTGCCGTCAGTTCGGTCTCCAGTCGGACCAGCTACCTCCGCGACAAGACGGAGGCGCTGCGCGACTATCTCCACGAGCTTCTCGCCCGCCCGAATGCCCGGCGGATCGACGAGGCGGTTCGCGTGGTCGTCCAGTCGCGGTCGGTGGCCCTCCTCGACGAAGTCTTCGCCGAAGGCGCCCTACGGCTTAACGAAGACGAAGCCGAACGGCTGACCTTGCTGCGCGAAGAACTCCGGCAGCTCGGAGACAGCGAGCCCCCGGCAGGTTCCGCGCGTCGCCTCGTCGGCCCCACCCGGGACATCGCCGCCGTCCAGCGCCGATGGCAGGAGGCGACCCGTTTCCTGCTTGACGTCCGGGACGGCGTTCCGGTGAGAGCGCGGGGAGACACGCTGATGTACATCGAGGCGAAGGACCGCCTCTACGCGATTCTTGGAAGCCGGTTCGTGCCCCTCGACATCACGGCGGGCGAGGCGGCCGAAAGGCTCAAGTGGCTCCACTTCGATCTGTCCGCGCCTCTCGTGGATCCGAGCGCCGGGGCGTCGCCTGCGCTCGAATCCCTCCGATCCCTCGGCGAGCAGATCCTGGGGCCGGTGAGGGCGGACCTCGGGGGCGTCGAGGGGGTCTGCCCGGACGGTTGCCTCTGGAGGCTGCCGTGGGACGCCTGCCTCACGGCGCTGGGAATCGAACGCGGGGTCGAAGTCCGGCTCCATCCGGGGTTCCAGGGGACGGCAGGCCGGCCGCTTCCGCCCGAACCCCGGGTCGGAATCTGGGTTTCCAAGCCGGAAGACCTTCCGCACGCCGAAAAAGAGGCCGACGCCCTCCTTCGGCTTTTCCCTCGCGCCGAGGTGTTCGCCCGGTCCGACGAGGTCCGCGGGGGTTGCCGGGGGCGGTACGACCTGGTCCACGTGATCGGCCACGCCCGGCAGCGCGAGGCGAACCCGATGTTCTCCTACTTCGCGTTCCCGGACGGTCCGCTCTACGCGGCGGAGGTGGCGAGGCTGGGGTTCACGGTCGAGACCGCGGTGCTTTCGGCGTGCGACACCGGGTCGGTGTCGCTCGTATCGCTGGATGAGCCGGACGGCCTCGCACGGGCCTTCCTCGCACGGGGCGCTTCCGGGGTCGTGGCAAGCTCCTGGCCCCTCGACGACGAAGCCGCCCATCTTTTTACCAACGAACTCTACGTTAGTTTGCTCACAGGCGTAGGAGTAAGGGGCGCGGTGGACGGAGCCCGTTCGGCCCTGCGCCGATGGAAGGAGCATCCCTATTATTGGGGCTGCCCGGCCCTCTATGGAGGATATCGACTTTGAGAAAGGCAGTTGTTCTGTTCATGTTGCTGTGCGCGACGGTCGCCTTCGCGGGCGCGCAGGGTCTGGTGATCAGCCGCCTGCGGGCTGGTACCGACCCGAACGCCGTTGCGCTCCGGGCGAACGTCGATTACATCGATCGCTCCTACCAGTCGCCGTTCTTCCTCTTCCGGACTCGCGATGGCGAGGACCCGCACACCGCCCAGCAGCGCCTTCTGCTCGACGCGCAGGTCGTTTGGGCGGAAGACGACGCCCAGGTCGGCGCGCCTGAGAACGAGGGGCTGAAGGTCGACAAGAACAAAGGCTCGACACTGCCCGCCGTCGGAGGCCGCGACACGCTTTACGCCAAGAACACCAAGATGCTCAAGCAGGTGAATTTCCAGCCGGCGCTGGCCGGTTCGCCCGGGAGAGCGGTCAGGATCGCGATCCTGGATACTGGCCTTTCGCCGAAGCCGACCTACCTATGGGAGCGTGTCGTCGCCAAGATCAACTACGTCGAGATCGGCAAGGGGCCCTTCGATCTTCCACGCGGGCACGACACCAACGGGAACGGCATCGAGGACGAGGGCGCGGGCCATGGTTCGATGGTGACCGCGCTCGTCGACCAGATGGCGCCCCAGGCCCAGCTCGTCATCGTTCGGGTGGCCGACAGCGACGGCTACGCCACCGCCTGGACGATCATCAAGGGCCTCACCTTCGCTGCGAAGAAGGGGTGTGAGGTCGCCAACGTCTCACTCGGTTCGCTCGCGCGTGTGCCGGCCCTGTCCGAAGTGATGGACTGGTGCGAGAACCAGGGCTTGCTGGTCGTCGCGCCCATCGGTAACGACAACCTGCGCGCCGTCCGCTACCCGGCCGACATCAGCAAGGTGCTCTGCGTAGCCGGGATCAGCCCCGACAACACGAAAGCGCCTTTCAGCAACTGGGACGGCGAAACCGACTTCTCGGCGCCGGCGACGGGCCTCGCCAGCGCCTGGTGGGACGGCGACTGGGCCACCTGGTCCGGAACCTCCTTCGCCGCCCCGCTCGTCGCCGGCATCGTCGCCGACTCGTTGCGACGGACGGCCGCCCGGATGAGGCCGTTCGACATCCGACAAAAGATCATCGGCTCCGGTCGAGGCATCAACTACTTCAACCCGGACTACGACGGCGAACTCGGAACCCTCGTCGACCACGCAAGACTGGACCGCCGTCTTAACCCCCCGCAATAGCCCATCCGGAGCCCCTCTCCTCGAAGGAGAGGGGTTGGGGTGAGGTTGCCGCCGGGGTGCGACCTTCGCCGCTGTTGCCTCCGCAGCCTCGCGAGCTCGTCGAGCGAGGGCAAGTGCGGGAACCTCGCGAGGGACATCGGTATATCCGATCTTCAGTGACGCTGGCGGAGGGGTTTGCGGTCCCGGCAGTAAAAGGTATTCGCAGGGTGAGAAGCGCCTTCCGGCGGTGCCATACTCGGGCTGTCATGCGACTATCCGTACAGCTATATACCGTTCGCGACCACCTTGCCAAAGACTGGCGGGGAACCCTGGAGAAACTGAAGAACCTCGGCATCGAGTACGTCGAGATCGCGGGAATGTACGACAAGTCGCCCGAAGAGTGGAAGGCGACCCTCGACGAACTCGGGCTCAAGGCCAGCGGCTCGCACATCGGGCTCGGCGAGCTCGAGAGCAATTTCGAGGGGGTGGTCCATACCGCCAAAACGATCGGCTTCGACCTCGTGATCGTCCCCTGGATCGGGGAGGACCAGTACGGCGCGGGCTGGGACAAGTTCGCGAAGAAGCTGGAGCCGATCGGTCGG
>DASWVS010000189.1:0-3428 GCA_036401135.1 Fimbriimonas sp. | reverse complement strand
CGAGAGCACGGTCGTGTCGCTGCTCCACGAATACCTTCCCAAGCTCACCTACCCCGTTAGGGTCGGGACGCACGGCAACACCGCGTTCGCCCTCGCGCTCGCCCTCGACTATGCGAGGGAGGCCGGCGACACGGAACTGGACGGCTTGATCTGCCGAAGGGCGAGGTTCTACTTCGAGAACGATACCGAGTGCCCCTCCCGCCTGGAGCCTGGCGGCGCCGACTTCCTGTCCCCCAGCCTTTGCGAGGCGAACCTGATGCGAAGAGTGCTGGAACCGGAGCGACTCCGGTCCTGGTTCCGGAGCTTTCTGCCGACGACCAGCTACGTTCCGGCCGTGGTCTCGGACCGGGGCGATCCGCAGATCGGGCACCTCGACGGCCTCAACCTCAGTCGCGCCTGGTGCCTGCGGGGCATTGCGGCATCGCTGGACGACGATCCGAGGCTGCTCGACTTGGCAAGCGAGCACGAAGAAGCCTCTCTGCCCCACCTCGCCAGCGGCCACTACTCGGGGGAGCACTGGCTCGCCACCTTCGCGGTTCTGGCGACGACGGAGTAGCTAGACCTTCTCCACCCGCACCGCGGTCACCTTGTACTCACCCGCGTCGGCAAGACGGTCCCGGTGGCCGCTGGTCAGCCGGTTCGTCATCCGCTTCGGGTCGTGGAACGTCGCAAACAGTTCGCCAACGCGGATCCCCGGCGAAACCTTGCCGACCAGCGTCGCGGCTCCGTGCCGGCTCGACACCACGACCGTATCGCCATCGTCGATGCCGAGCCTCTCCGCATCGGTCGGGTTGATCTCCAACAGATCGGTGGGACGCAGGACCGTGTTGCCGGTCCGCATGGTCATCGTGCCTGCGTTGAACTGGTAGAGGCTCCTGCCCGTGCTCATCAGGAATGGGTACTCCTCCGCCACTTTCTCTTCCGTCGGGATGTAATCGACGACCGCGAACGGTGCCTGGGGACCAAAGGGGAACTGGCCCTGATGCAGGATCGTGGTCCCCTGATGGTCCTCGCTGGTGCACGGCCATTGCAGGCCCTGCTCCTCGATGCGCGAATAGGAGATGCCTGAGCCCGCCTTCCAGACCTTCTGCACCTCTTCCCAGATCTCCTCGGGAGAGCGGTAGGCGAAGTGCGCGCCGTGTCCCATCGCGGAGGCAAGCTCGCAGATGATCTGCCAATCGGGGCGAGAGCCGCCAATGGGCGGGATGCACTGCCGCACCCTTTGGACGCGCCGTTCCGAATTCATGAACGTGCCGTCCTTCTCGTAGGTGGAGCTTGCCGGAAGGAAGACGTGGGCGAACTGGGCCGTTTCGTTCAGGAAGAGGTCCTGGGCGACCACCAGGTCCAGGTTTCGCAGCCCTTTGGCGGTCCGGTTGGCGTTCGGGTTCGAGAGATAGACGTCGTAGCCGATCGCCCAAAGCGCCCGGAGCCCGCCCTCCACCGCCGCGTCCAGCATCCTCATCCAGTTCATCCCTTTCTCGCGGGGGATCGGGGCGCCCCAGACGCTCTCGAAGAGGTCCGCACCCGCCTCGATCGGCGTGTAGCCGGCGAGGTGGGACGGCTCGCAACCCATGTGGGCCGAGCCTTGGACATTGTTCTGGCCCCGCAGCGGGTTCTCTCCTGCCCCCGGCTTCCCGAGGTTTCCCGTGAGGAGCGCCAGGTTCGCGAGGCAACGGACGCCCTCGGTCCCTTGCGTGTGCTCGGTCGTCCCGAGGCCGTGGAAGACCATCGCCGGCCGGGCCGAGGCGTAGGTCCGGGCCGCCTGTCGGATGGCGTCGGCAGATACCCCGCAGATCTCAGCCGACCTTTCCGGCGTCCAGTCCCGGATGAAATCGACGTAAGCCTGGAACTCTCTCGTCCGCTCCTGGACGAAGCTCTCGTCGTAGAGGTGCTCCGCCACGATCGTGTGCGCGATCGCGTTCAAGACGGCGACGTTGGTCCCCGGCCGGATCTGCAGGTGGACGTCGGCGTAGCGGGCGAGTTCGATCTCGCGCGGATCGATCACCACGAGCGAGGCGCCGCGCAGGACCGCCTGCTTGATCCTCGCCCCGACGACCGGATGGTTCTCGGTCGGGTTGGACCCGCAGACGAGGAAGCCGCGAGTGATCTCGATGTCGTTGAACGAGTTGGTCGCCGCCCCAGTCCCCAGCGAGGCCTTGAGGGCCACCGCCGTCGGACCGTGGCACACTCTGGCGCAACAGTCGACGTTGTTCGAACCTACGACCAGCCGCGCGAACTTCTGGGCGAGGTAGTTCTCCTCGTTGGTCGCCCTCGCCGAACCGAGAACGCCCACCGCGCCGGGCCCGCTTTCGGCGAGGATTCGAGACAGGGACTCCGCGGTGAAGCGATAGGCATCGTCCCACGAGACCTCGCGCCAGTCGGCGCCTGTGCGGATCAGCGGCGACAGAACCCGGTCGGGCGAATGGACGAATGCATGGGCATAGCGTCCCTTGACGCACAAGTGGCCCTTGTTCACCGCCGCTCCAAGTACCGGTTTGGCGCCGACGACTCGACCCTCCTTGACGCCAACGTTGATCTCGCACCCGACACCGCAGTAGGGGCAGACGGTGCGGGTCCATTCCTCAGGCTGCCCCTTTTCAACGAACGACCGATCTCGGATGGCCCCAGAGGGGCAGGTGTCCGCGCAGGCGCCGCAGCTGACGCAGGGGCTCTCGAGAAGCGTTGTTCCCCCCTGCGGGAGGACCTTCACCCGGTCGCCACGGTTCCACACCTTCCACACGAACTGGCCCTGCACCTCGTCGCAGATCCGCACGCACCGGTAGCAGTGGACGCACTTGTCCATGTCCACGAGCAAGTACGGGTGGGTTGCGTCCTTGTACTCTCCGTCCGGGCAGCCGGAGGGCTCGATCCCGTACTGCATCAGGTACCGATGGAGCTCCAGGTCGGGGGTCAGTTCGCCCGCCGGGTACCGGGAAGCGATGAGGCGGAGGTTCGTCCGCCGGTGGGCCTCCACTTCGGGCGAGTGGGTGAGAAGGCGCATCCCTTCGCTCACCGGAGTGGTGCAGGAGGTCACGATCCTCCCCGAGTCCTCCATCTGGACGGCGCAAAGGCGGCATGCTCCATGAGGCTTCAGACGGGGATCGAAGCAGAGCGTCGGAACTTCGATCCCGAGCGAACGCAGCACGTCGAGGACGGTGCGGGACGGTTCGACCTGGTGGACCTGGCCATTGACCGATATTTGGATCACAGCGCCAACTCCTCGGCGAACTTCTTCGTCGCGCTCTCCGCCAGGATGCCCAGTCCGGAGCCGTGCCCGCAAAGGCTCGTGTCCCTCATGCAGGCGATGGTCTCGCGCAACGTTGCGGAATCCACCCATCCCCCTGCGGCGGCTTTGGCGAAGGTCTGCTGGGCGTAGCGGCTGCCCAGCCGGCAGGGCGTGCATTTGCCGCAGGACTCGTCGGCTCCGA
>DASWVS010000188.1:0-2796 GCA_036401135.1 Fimbriimonas sp. | reverse complement strand
AGGACGTCCAGCGGTACCCGATCCAGATCGAATGGGTCGTGAACCAGGGCTTCGAGATCGACCACTACCAACCGCTCCTCTTTTACGTCGAGTCGTTCGACCACCTTTTCGAACTCGTGCACGAGCTGGAGCTCTGGATGAAGCAGGGACGGCTCAGCAACGTCGCCCCCGGGGAGCCGGCCGTGAACGAGGCCGACCTTCTGAGCTTCATGCAGCGGGCGGGCTAGAGCCGGGCATCCGAAAGGTCCACAACATCGGTAAAATGCCCGCCATGGCCGTTGAGATCCTGATGCCGGAGTTGGGGGAGTCGGTTCACGAAGGGACCGTGAGCCGCTGGTTGAAGCAAGTCGGAGACTACGTCAAAGAGGACGAACCGGTTGTCGAGATCATGACGGACAAGGTGAACACCGAGCTCGGCGCCCCCGCGTCGGGCGTGCTGAGCCAGATCCTCATTCCCGAGGGAAGCTCGGTCGAGGTCTTCACCGCCATGGGCATCATCGACGAGAACGCGACGGCGGGATCTGCCGCCCCGGCCCCGTCCGCTCCGGCTCCGAAAGCGGAAGCCCCGCAGCCAACAGCCCCCGCCGCAGAGACTCCCGCTCCTGCGCCGCCTCAGGCTCCGGCGTCGGAGACCGACCGGAAGTGGTTCACGCCCGTGGTCCGGTCGATCGCTAGGGAGAACGGCCTTTCGGAAGCAGACCTCGAGTCGATCACGGGTACCGGCGCGGGAGGCCGCGTCACGAAGAAGGATGTGGAAGGCTTCCTCGCAGCGGGTGGCAAGGCCGCCCCTGTGCCCGCCGTGCCGCCGACTTCGACGACGTCCGCGCCAAGCCCGGTGCAGGCGCCCAAGCCCGTGCCCCCCGTCGCCGCCGGCCCGGATCAGGAAGTCGTTCCCCTCACCAGCATTCGCCGAATGATCGCGGAAGCGATGGTGAGGAGCGCCGCCGTTCCCACGGTTTCCACCGTCATCCAGGTGGACGTGACCAACATGGTGGCGTTCCGCGAAAGGAACAAAGACTCGTTCCAGGAGACTTACGGTGTGAAGCTGACCTACACGCCGTTCTTCATCAAGGCCCTCACCGAGTCGCTCCAGGAGTTCCCGCTCGTTAACAGCAGCCTTCAAGCCGACAACACGATCCTGAAGAACAACGCCGTTCACATGGGCGTCGCCGTTTCCCTCGGGTCCAAGGGCGACGAAGGGTTGATCGTCCCCGTCATTCGGGATTGTCACCGCAAGTCGCTCGTGGAGATCGCCAGAGACCTGGACACGATCGCCAAGAAGGCTCGGACCAACTCGCTCGGGGTTTCGGACGTCCATGGCGGGACGTTCACCCTGACGAACCCAGGCTCCTACGGCGCCCTGTTCGGCACGCCGATGATCAACGCGCCCCAAGGCGGGATCCTCGGGACATACGGGATTCAGAAGCTGCCGGTCATCGTCAACGACATGATCGCCATCCGTTCTATCATGCACCTCGTGCTGACCTACGACCACCGCCTTATCGACGGGCTGCTGGCAGGCAAGTTCCTTGCCAGCGTCCGCGACCGGCTTCAGGCGTTCGACTTCTTCCGGTAGCCGATTCCCCAGGATCTCGTCGTCAACGACATTTTGTTGCACCGGAGCCCGAGGTTCTGGGGAACAATAGCGGTATGAGGATCGCGATCATCGGTTCGGGTCAGGTGGGGGGCACGTTGGCGAAAACCTGGGCTCGCTCCGGCCACCAGGTCACCTTCGGATCGCGCGATCCGAGCAGCGAACACGTGGCCGCGCTCCTCCAGGAGTGCGGCGACGCCTGTAGCGCCACCAACTATCGGGAGGCCGCCCAATGGGCCGAGGTGATCGCCCTCGCGACGCCCTGGGCGAGTACCCAGGCTGCGATCAATGCGATGGGGAACCTCGCCGGCAAGATTATTTTGGATGCGACCAACCCGGTCAAGGAAGACCTCAGCGGGTTGGAGGTCGAAGGACCATCTTCCGGCGGACAGTTGGTGGCTCAATGGGCATCCGGAGCGAAGGTCGTGAAGATCTTCAATTCGACGGGATCGGCCAATATGGCGCTGCCGCTGTACGGAGGCGAGGCGCTGACCCTTCTTTATTGCGGGGACGACGCAGACGCCAAGCGGGTGGCGGAGCAGCTGGCGAACGAGGTCGGCTTCGATCCCATCGACGCGGGTCCGCTTTCGAACGCCCACCTCTTGGAGGCCCTGGCCCTGCTCTGGATCACGCTGGCCGTCAAGCAGGGTTATGGAACCGATTTCGCCTTCAACTTCCTGAAGAGGCCGAAGCGGGCGTTCGCCCACGTTCGCTAGCCGGGAAGGCTGAGACAAGGAAAAGGCCCCTTGGGAGAGAGGGGCCTGACGATTCCTCGATGATCGTAAGCGCTCTTCTTATTTGGGAGAGCAAGCTTCGCGCTTACATAGAGTCAGACCGGGCGTACCCAAGATTCGGGCGACCATTTTATTGCGATCTCGCGCGCAATAAAAGCCATACTCAATCCTCGCCTGCCCGGCAACTCGGCAGGGCGTGCAACCAGCCGATAGCGCGGCGCGTCATCCTTTTCGGGTGAGGTTCTTCGGCGCTCGATATTGGTTCTGGGAAACGGGGATTTTCATCTGGATGGCGGCCGTTCTGGTTACGATCGTGGCAACGGTCTATTCCGTCGTCCCCTTTCTCCGGCTGCGAGGGCTGGAGGAAGAGATGGTCGACCGGACGCAGATAAGGCCCAACCTCGACCTCGTCACCTTCGAATCGGTCGTCTTTCTCGGAAAGGGCGCCTACCAAACGTCGCATACGCT
>DASWVS010000187.1:0-2828 GCA_036401135.1 Fimbriimonas sp. | reverse complement strand
CGGCGAGATGGTCGAGACGCTCGGCGACTGCATCTACTTCACGCTCGAGCGCGCGCTGGAGACCGGCGGGCGTTTCGACGGGTGTTCGATGTGGGAGGACATGTGCTACTCCGGCGGTCCTCTCCTGAGCCCGAAGCACTTCAAGGAGTATCTCGTCCCCCAGTACCGGCGAATCAACGACCTGCTGCGAAAGCACGGTGTGGACGTCTGCTGGGTGGACTGCGACGGGAGGATCGACGCGCTCATTCCGCTCTGGCTGGAAGGGGGGGTGAACTGCATGTTTCCGATCGAGGTGGGCACGTGGGGCGGCGACCCGGTGAAGATGCGCCAGGAGTACGGCAAGGACCTGCTCCTGATGGGAGGCTTCGACAAGCACATCCTCGCCCAGTCGAAGGAAGCCATCTCCACCGAGGTGCTTCGCCTGACGCCGCTGGTGGAAGAGGGAGGTTTCATCCCGTTCGCCGACCACCGGGTGCCGCCTGACGTGCCTTATGAGAACTACCTGCACTACCTGCGCGAGGCCCGACGCGTTTGGGGCAAGGGCGTGAACCTGAAGCCGTTCCGAGCCGACGGCGAGGCGTAGCCTTGACCGAAGTCCAGGTCCCTCGGATCGACGCCGTCCGCCACAACGAAGAGGTGGCGGAGGTGTGGGAGGCGTATCGGGCGGGAGACCCGATCCGGGTCCCAATGATCCTGGGGTCGACCCCCCGGTTCACTTCCGAGATCCCGGACTGGAACCCCCACGGGATCACGTACGAGGACGTCTTCGAGGATCCGATGCTCATGCTGCAGCGGCAGATCGAGCACCAGGCCTGGGTCCGCCACACGCTGCCGCAGGACGCCGAGTGGGGCCTTCCCCTGGACGGGTGGCGGGTCGAAGTGAACTTCGAGAACGTCTACGAGGCCGCCTGGTTCGGTTGTCCCATCCAGTTCGAGCCGGGGCAGATCCCGGACACGCTCCCGATCCTGGACGACGATCGGCGCAACCTCTTGTTCGACCGGGGAATCCCCGAGCCGTTCGAAGGGTTCATGGGCAAGGCATGGGCCTTCTATGGGCGCCAGAAGGAGGCGGCGTCTCAAGGTTGGAGCTATCTCGGACGGCCCTTGTTGGACGTTTGGCCGTGCGGCATGTACACGGACGGCCCGCTCACGATCGCCTGCAACCTTCGTGGCGCGACCCGCTTCCTAGGCGACCTTGCGGAGGATGATAACTACGCGGACGATCTGCTGGAGTTCGTCACGACGGCGGTGATCGGGCGCCTGAAGTCGTTCCGTCGTCGGTTGGGCCTCGAGGTACAAGCGGAGTCGTTTGGCTTCGCCGACGATGCGATCCTGCACCTCTCGGTCGACATGTACCGGGAAAGGATCCTTCCCCATCACCGGCGGATGGTGGACGAACTGTCTCGGGGCGGCGCGGGATCGATGCACCTCTGCGGGAACGCCACTCGACACTTCCCCACGATCGT
This sequence comes from Fimbriimonas sp., assembly GCA_036401135.1. Lineage (GTDB taxonomy): Bacteria > Armatimonadota > Fimbriimonadia > Fimbriimonadales > Fimbriimonadaceae > Fimbriimonas. The sequence continues at coordinate 1,362 of DASWVS010000187.1, read as the reverse complement.
GAAAGAGCTCAACGTCCGTTCGTTCGACACCGGCTTTCCTGTGGACCATGGAGCGCTTCGGCGCGAGCTTGGCCCGGAGGTCGAGATCGCGGGAGGGCCTTCCGTGCCGCTGCTCCTTGGTTCGGACCCAGAGTCCGTCGCCCGGGAGACGGCGAGCATTCTCGACTCTGGCGTCATGGAGGGCGGGCTGTTCATCATGCGCGAAGGAAACAGCCTGGCGCCCGACACCCCACTCGAAAACCTTCGCACAATGTACGAAACGACCCGCCGATGCGGGAGGTACCGACCATGAGAGAGCTACTGAAGACCGGGTTCGTCCTCGACGGAGCGATGGGCACGCAACTCATCGAACGGGGCTTGACGCAGGGGCAATCAAGCGCGTTGTGGTCGGTCGACCGGCCGGACGACATCCTCGCGGTCCATCGAGCGTACGCCGACGCCGGGGCTCAGGCGATCACCGCCAACACGTTCTCCGCGAATCGGTTCATGCTGGCGGCGTACAGCATGGAAGGTCGGCTGGCGGAGATCAACCGGGCGGCGGTCGATCTGGCCCGTCGGACCGGACTTCCGGTGCTGGGAGACATCGGCCCGAGCGGCGAGTTCCTCGAGCCCATGGGCGACCTCGAACCGGAGGACCTCTTGGCGGCCGTTCAGGAGCAGGCAACCGCCCTTGCGGACGCGGGAGTCGACGGCTTCCTCGTCGAGACCTACTCCGATCCGGGAGAGATGTTCCTGACGCTGGAGGCGCTGAAGGAGTTTGGGCTTCCCATCATCGCCACCTTCACTTACGAGCGGCACTCGTGGTTCGCGACGATGATGGGCACGTCGCCTGCCAAAGCGGTGGCGGCTTGCGCCGAGGCGGACGCGGTCGGTGCGAACTGCGGCTCTTCGCTGTCGCTCGAGGACTATCTGGTCCTCGCCGACGAACTCCTTGCCGCCACCGACAAGCCGATCCTGCTGCAGCCGAACGCGGGCACGCCGAAGGAGACCGGCGCGGGCGTCTCGTACGACGTGACGCCGGAAGCTTTCGCCGAGTTCGGAGTCCTGGCGCGCGCCAAGGGTGTCGGCATCCTCGGCGGATGCTGCGGGACCTCTCCCGCCCATATCGCCGCCCTCTCGGCTGGACTCGCTTCCCAAAGGCCATGACTCCTCTTCAAAACTTCCACCAGATGATGCGCGGCGATCCTTACGAATGGGTGCCGTTCGATCTCCCGATGACGCCGCCGATCGTGGACGAGATGGAGCGGCAGACTGGCACGAGGGATGCCGGCAAGGTTTTCCGCATCGACTTCCGCCATGTCTGGGCGGATGGTCCCAGCGATTCGGAAAAGTGGCGGGCGGCCTATGAGCGGCTGGGGGTCC
>DASWVS010000186.1:0-1646 GCA_036401135.1 Fimbriimonas sp. | reverse complement strand
ATGGCTTCGGAACCTGGAGGGGGCCGTGATCGAGACGGTGGCCGGTTTCGGTCTGGAAGGGTGCCGGTTCCCGCCGAACACCGGCGTCTGGGTGGGCGGCCGAAAGATCTGCGCGATCGGGATCAAGGTGCGCCGGTGGGTTTCGATGCATGGGATCGCACTGAACTGCGACGCCGACCTGAGGCCGTTCTCACTGATCGTTCCTTGCGGAATCCGGTCACATGGCGTGACATCTCTCACCTTGGAGCTCGGCCGCACGATCACAATAGAGGATGCGAAACCTTGCTTGATCAAGGGCTTCGAGACCGTTTTCGGAGCCGACGACGGCAGCATCCAGCCTGAAGAGAACCCTGAACCGTGCCGATAGCCAGTGGTATACTAGTGTGCCACGCGGAGAGATGGCTGAGTGGACGAAAGCGCCCGCCTGCTAAGTGGGTAGGGGTCTAACGACTCCTCTCGGGTTCGAATCCCGATCTCTCCGCCACCTCGTCTGGGCGAACGATATGCGCAAACTCGCCGGTGTTTTTTTCAGTCTGCTGCTCCTCATTCAGGCGGCGAACGCCTCCCTGTCCGACTACCTCGCACTTCGCAAGAAGCACGGCGTGGTCCAATCGGTCGGTGTGGATTCTCTCCAGTCGTTCGTGGGAACCAAGACGCTCGAGATCCGTGGCACCGTCAACGGGACCTTCCGTGTGGGCGACGCCTATTCTCTCCTGTTGGAACGGGGCGACGGCGAGACCTATGTGGTCGATTCGGAAACAACTCCGGATTGGCTGATCGGATCCGATATCCCGGCGCGCCTGCTGGTCCGCGCGACCCGCGAGGGGGAATATGGAACCCTGCACGCGAAGTTGATCGCAGCCGTCAGGGAAGAGGAGATGGCCGCCTACGAATCGAAGTTCAAGCCGAAGGCCGCGGTGAAGCCGTCCAAGGTTACTGGGCGCCCTGCTTCGCGAACCTCCCGCGCCGCGTCTGCTCGACTCCGAAGCCTGCCGGCGAGCGAGGTCACCCCGATCTACGCTTCGTTCATCAAGAGCCGAAACAAACGGCTCAGCAACTCGGAAGCCTATCGCATCGCCCAAGGGATCATCGGCTTCAGCCTCCGCTACGGGGTCGACGCTCGACTGATTATGGCGATGGTGATGGTGGAGAGCGGGTTCAACCCCGGTGCGACGAGCCGTGCCGGCGCCATGGGCCTGGGCCAGCTGATGCCGGGGACGGCTCAAGGGCTCGGAGTCCGGAACGCTTACGACACCGTCGATAACTTGTATGGCACCGTCAAACTCGTGCGGTCGCACCTTGACGACTACCGGCAGAAGACGGGGCAGGACTTCGACTCGCTGGTGCTGGCGCTGGCCGCCTACAACGCGGGGCCGGGTGCGGTCAAGAGACACGGCGGCGTCCCGCCCTATCGAGAAACCCAGAACTACGTCCGGAAGGTCATCGGCCTCTACTACGCGTTCCTCGGCCGGGCATAGCCGTTCGGCTCACATCCGGTAGGTCTCGCGCTCCATTTCGCGGAGCTCGAGGGTCAACGACACCTCGCGGTTCTCGAGCGAGCTCCGGAACCGCTCCTTCAGGATCTGGTACAGCCCGTCCGCCATGCGCGCCTTCTGCTCCGGGCTGCGGCCGGCGAGGATCGAAAC
>DASWVS010000185.1:0-2656 GCA_036401135.1 Fimbriimonas sp. | reverse complement strand
CCCCGGAAGGCTGCCTCCTGACCCGCGGATATACTCGGGTCGTGATGTCTCGCGTCGTTCTCGTCGGCCGGATCCATCCATGGGCGGAGCCTGAGCGAAGTCCCGGCAATCCTGGGAACCTATGGGGGCGGCCCTTCCGCTGATGCCCTTCGCCCTCAAGGTTCTGTCGTTCAACGTCCGTTACGGCGCCGCCGACGACGGTCCGAACAGCTGGGAGTTCAGGCGAGACGCCGCCGCGAGCGTGCTGGCGGAGAGCTCGGCCGACGTCATTTGCCTCCAGGAGGCGCTTGACTTTCAGAACCGGGACCTGCACGAGCGGCTTCCGGGCTACCAGATCGTCGGCGTGGGCCGAGACGATGGGATGCGCTTGGGCGAGCATTGCTCGCTGCTCGTGCGCGACACCCTCGAGGTTCGAGACTCAGGAACGTTCTGGTTCTCCGAGTCCCCCGACGTCCCCGGCAGCCGGTCGTGGGAGGCATCCCACCCGAGGATCTGCACCTGGGCAGCCTTCGACCGTTTCTCCCTATACAACCTCCACATCGACCATGAATCCCAGCGAGCGCGGGAAGAGTCGGTCGCGATGCTGCTCGCGCGCGTGACCACCGATCGGCCGGCGATCGTGGCGGGGGATTTCAACGCCGGCGAGTCGAACCCCGCGATCCAGGCGATGCGGGATCGGGGCTTTCGAGATTCCTACCGGGTGATACACGCCGATCTTGAACCGAGCGGAACCTACCACGGATACGGCGACTCGGCCTATCCGGACAAGATCGACTTCATATGGGTGTCGAAGGAGTGGCAGGTGATCGACGCTTCGATCCTTCGAGACCGGGCCATGGGCAGGTTCCCCTCCGACCACCATCCCGTGGCCGCCACCGTTTCGCTCCCCTGATGATGGGTCGCAAGGGACGAACGTCTGTCGAGTTTTGCCGAAAACCGGATAACATCCAAAGTTGCCCTCGATTGCGGGGGTGGACCGAATGCAAGATCCCTCTCCTCGACTGACGCTTTGCCTGGCTATGGACCTCTGCGGGTCCACAGCCTCCGGCCTGCGTCTGAGCACACGGCGTCTGGACCGGTTCAACACGGCGCTCGTTGATCAGCTGTCGCCTCACCTCGAAGCGATGGAACTGGATCATTCGGTCGTCAAGTTCACGGGCGACGGATGGCTGGTGATGTCCGACGAGCAGGAGGACGCGGCGAGGCTGTCCTGCCTCGCAATGGTCATGGCGCGAAACTTCCAGGTCGAGATGAGCCGGAACGCGGGCATCGCCATGGACAATATCCCGTCGATGCGCCTGGCGCTCTGTTGGGGCCGCGACCTTCAGGTGACGCTCCGCGGCGGGCAACGCGACTTTGTCGGCAACAGCGTGCGTCGGGCGGTTCGCGCCTCGCAGCTGTGCGAGGACAACGAGATCCTGATCGACGACACCGTCCGGACGTGGGTCGCCCACGACTTCGTCGCGACTCGCGTCGACGTCGACCGACGGATCCAGGCCAACCCCTCCGTGAAGATGGAGGAGGACATGACCTTGTACGTGCTCGAGTCCCTTCGCGCGGAATCGGCCGAGGACACCGACGCCCCGGTGTACTTCGTCCGGACGCTCGGGCTCATGGGTTGCGAACGCGAAGCCGAGGACCTTGTCAAGGGAATCTCCGACCGGCTGCTTCATCGGGCCACCCAACAGGACCCGAGCGTCCTGCTCTCCCGGTGGAACGAGCTGTTGACGACCCAGGTCGAATACGAAACCGCCCGCGAACTCCTGAGCGATATGCGTCGGGCAGGCCTGAACCCCGACGTCAGAACCTACAACGCCCTCATCGAGAAGGCTCAGGACTTTCGCCAGGAGAGCCGCTGGCTTCAGGCGATGCAGCAGCAGGGGATCCAGCCGGATGTGACGACCTACAACACGCTTCTCAAGAGCGCCGGAGACGACTCGCAGGTCGAAAGACGGCTCCAGAAGATGGAAGCCGATGGGATCGCGCCCGACGTCGAAACCCTTCGCATCCTGATTCAGAAGGCATCCTCCTGCGAAGTAGCGATGAGGCGCGCCGAGGCGATGGAGCGACAGGGGGTCCTGCCGGACGCCCCGGCGATGGAGCTCCTCATCCAGAAGTCGGACACGTTCGACCTGGCGAAGTTCTGGCTGGAGCGCCTGATGGCCGAGGGCCACGAGCCGTCCGAAACCGCGTTTTTGACGGTGTTCGCCAAGGACGTGACCCAGGTGCGGGCGGAAGAGCTGCTGTCGTGGTACCTGTCGCTTCCCTACCATCCGACCCACCCGATCAAGCGCGCCATCGCCGAGTATCGGCGGAAAGGACAGGTCGAGGACGCGCTGCGCCTGTCGCTGGACTACCCCCATACCGACACCGCCCTCAAGACGATTCGCCAGTTCCCGGAGCAGGCGCTCTGCTACTTCCGGGAAGTTGTTGACGAGGACCACGACCATCCCAACGGCGCCTATGCCCTGGGCCTGGCGCTCATGGAGGTGGGGAGGCTGAACGAGGCCGTTCCCTGGCTGAAGAAGGCTTACGACCTCGCCGATCCGGGGACCCGCAAGGACGAGTTGGGCCGCTATCTCCAGCTCCTCGACTCCCTCAAGCCTGTATGGCAGACCGTCGCGTAGAGCCAAGTCCAACATTGCAGACGGCGATT
>DASWVS010000184.1:0-2743 GCA_036401135.1 Fimbriimonas sp. | reverse complement strand
ATAGGTTCGAACTCGACCTTCCTTCGTCGATTGGACCAAGCCTGCGTCCTCGAGCACGCGGAGGTGCTGGAGGAACGAAGGCAGCGCCATCTCGAAGGGTTGGGCGAGCTCGGTCATCGTTGCCGGACGAACCGAAAGACGCTCGATCACCTGCCGTCGCGTGGGGTTGGCGAGGCAGTGAAAGACGCGGTCGAGCTCTTCCAATTCGTTAGGCATACGCCTAAGTATTCAACACTTTCCGGCGCATGCCAAGGCGGCTATGATCGGGCGTGCAAGGAAAGGAGTTCTATGAGCGTCCCCTGGTGCGGCGTCTCGCGTCGATCTTCAGCAATTCGAAGCCTCCCGAGAAGGTGACGGAACAGCAGTTCGACGGGTTTGACAACGATCTGGCGGCGACCGCCCGCAAGGCGTGGCACGAGATCGACCAGGAGGACTACTGGCACTATCTGCTGGACCTCGCCTACGTCGACCTTCAGCCGGATCTCTTCGACTACCTTTTTCCGGCCTTTCTCATCAAGTGGTGGGAGGGGTTGGTCAGCCATTACGGCGGGCCGGCTTCTGAGACCGACATCTACTACGCGATCGACCATGGCCAGGTCTTCGAAAAGATGATGGACGCAGGTCGAAGGGAGGAGATCTTTGCGTGGATGATGGACGGTTACCTCGACGCCGTCGACTCATGGTCGGGATGCATGAACGTCGTATACGAATCGGAGGGTCCGAACAACCTGCACGGCCTGTTGTGGTCCTTCAACGCGCTGGGACAGTCGGTTCCGATCCTTCCCCAAATCTGGGAGCGGTTGACCCAGGTCGAGACGCCGGGTCGAGCGCAATGGTGGCTGGTCCTGGCGACCGGTCTCGCCTACCTCCCGAACGAGGCTCCGGCTATTCCGCCTTGGAACCGCGGCACCGGCGGGGGCGGCGTGTACCTGACCGAATCGGAAGCCAGCATCTTCGACCACGGCTACCTTCCGTCGAACCTGGAGTTCATCCGGTCGCACCTGACTCTGGAGGTGGTGGAACGGATGCTTGAGGCATCAGTTCATATTCTGTCCAACTCTTCGGAGGTCGAGTGGGCACGGACGGTGTTGGACCGGTTCAGGGAGGAGCGGGAGTTCGTGCAAGCACGCCACCGGCGTTTCCTCATGCTTCTGGGCGAGCCGGATCTTGGCGGGGTGGTGGACGACTACTTTTGAAAAGCCGCAGGCAAGCCTGCGGCTTCTTGCTCATGCTAGTTGTGGGCTCGCTCGTTCATGGGGTCGAGGAGCGGGTTGCCGGCGTAGCCGTCGGCGCGGCCCGTGCGAGCGTGAGAGATCGCTCTGCGCAAAAGCGCCACTTGGGCTTCCACTTCGGCAAGCTCGTTCTTTCCCGTGTGGTGCTCGATCCCGAGACAGCCGGAGTAGCCGCTCTGAAGGAGGATGGCGAGGGCTTCGTCCAGCCGGTTGTAGCAGGTCTTCTGATCGATGTGGGTGTGGACGGCGATCGGGGCGAGTGCGCAGTCGTAGTCGTCGGGGCTGGTCCAGGTGTCCTTGCCCATGTGGAGAAGGATGCCGTACACGGGGGAGTTCACGGCCGCGTGGAGCTTCAGCATGTTGTCCGGGTAGTTCGTCGAGCCCCAGTGAGTCTCAGGGCCGATCTTGAAGCCCCGGTTCGCGGCTTCCTTCGCCAAACCGCGGAACGCCTCGGCGATGTAGTCGAACTGCTCGTCCGTCCAGTGGCGCTCTCGGCCTCCGGTATCGATACGCACCGTCCGGGCGCCGAGGATCGAGGCGGCCTGGAGGTGCCGGTAGGCAAGCTCTTTGTGTCGCGCCCGTACCTCGGGATCGTCCTCCCACGGATGGCAGCCGTCCGCGTGGTAGTTCACGCACACGAGGTCTCGCTCGTCCATCGCCCGGCGCACCTTCTTCAGGCGCTCCTCATCGAGTTGGACCTCGACGTCCGAGCCGAGCAAGCCGTTCCAGATGTCGGCGGTGTTGAGGTGGTAGCGGTATCGACAGGCCTCGAGATAGGCGAAGATGTCCATCGTCCCCTCCGAGAGGGCGCCGTGGAACGAAAACGAAGCGATGCTGATGTTCATCCGGGTCCGAGCCTCCTGACGCCGGCTGACGGGTCAACCGACATCGACTCATTATCACCGGAATCGAGAGGTGGAGGGAAGGGGGCCACCACCCCTGTTATCGTTCGGCTTCCTAACGAAGTACTATCAGCGGACCTTCGCCCCCTCGGGCGTCTCCTTGTCGGGCTGCAGCAGGATCGCGCCCCCCTCCGCGTCGACCGCCGCCAGCAGCATCCCCTGGCTCTCGACGCCGCGCAGCTTCGCCGGCTTCAGGTTGTACACGACGACGATCTGCCGGCCGATGAGGTCTTCCGGAGCGTAGTTCCTACGGATGCCGGCGACGATCTGGCGCTTCTCGTCGCCGATCATCACCTGGACCTTGAGGAGCTTGTCCGCCCCTTCCAGAGGCTCGGCCTCCAAGACGCGGGCGACGCGAAGCTCGACTTTGGCGAAGTCTTCGATGCTGATCTGGTTGCCTGCAGGCGGGGCGGCGGGGGTGTTGGGGGTTTCCACTTTTGGCTTCTCCTCTTTCAGGGGCTGGGGCTTGGATGCGGACTTGGTTTCGAGGCGCGGGAAGATGGGCGTGGGCTGGTTCAGCGCCGTCCCGGCGGGAACGGAATCGTTGGCGCCGATCTGGTTCCAGGACGCCAGCGGGGGCAAGCCGAGTTGGGAAGCGATCGCGTCGGC
>DASWVS010000183.1:0-11840 GCA_036401135.1 Fimbriimonas sp. | reverse complement strand
CGGTCTCGGACGGATCGTCCTGACCACCTACAACCCGTTCGAGCAGCCGCTGAGCCGCTTCCCGGGAAGGAGCGCGATCCTCCTCGATTCGATCGGCCAGGAGGGTCCCACCACAACCCGCAACTTCCTCGCCTCGAGCATCGAAGGCGCCTGGGCCGAGTCGATGGCTTCCAGCGCATCGGCGTCGCCCGTCGTCGGCAGTGTCCGGAACGACCCGTTCAGCGTCGCCCTTCCGCCCGCGGAGAAAGTCTTCGGCATCCTGTTGATCTATCTGGTGCTGGCTGTGCCGGTGAACTTCCTGGTCCTCCGCAAGCTGGGACGAGGGGAATGGGCCTGGTTCAGCGCTCCGATCCTGAGCCTCGCCTTCGCCGGAATCTTGTTCGGCACCGCGAAAAGCCTCTACTCGGCAAACCTCTCGGTCGCGAGCCAGGGGATGCTTGTTCTCCAGGACGGTTTCGGCGAGGGGATGTTCATCGGAAGCACGCAGATGTTCCTCCCGCACGGCGGCAGCTACAACCTTAAAATGCACGGCGTCGACAGCATCAGCTCCAGCTCGGATGGCCCCTACCGGACCGAATGGACCCGGGCTTCGAGCCCCAGGTTCGCCGACCTGCAGCCGATCGACGCAGGCGAAGTCCTGGTGCCGGAGATGCGGGCCGCCAACCTCGCCTTCCGGGAGCTCCACTACCGGCAGAGGGTGAGCGCGCCGGGCTGGTTCGCCCTGCGCAAGCTTCCCCAAGGCAAGGTCTTCGTTCGCAACGCGTCGCCCTATACGATCGAAGGGGCGGCGGTCGTACTGGGTTTCTCGCGCGTCGACCTCGGCCGTCTGCCTCCCGGCCAAAGCCGAACGGTGGACGCGAGCGATCCGTTGAAAGAGCATTCCGGGATCTTCGGTCCGAAGGACGTGCGGAACGTGACCGGCCCGACCGGCGGAGTAGCCCTCATCGGCCGAGTTCCGGGCTTCCGGCCCGGTCCTCTCGTCGGGCAGGAGGTCGCGTCGCGGAAGAAGGTCGAGATCGTCGTTTTCTCGACAGGGGTAGGACAATGAGCGAGCTTTTCAAAGATCTCGTCCTCGAGAATCCGATGTTGATCGAGATTCAACGCTTCAAGAGAAAGTTCCTGAGCGCAGGGGGCAGTCCTGCCGTAACCGCTATCTCGCTCGCGCTCGCAGGGCTCTGCTACCTCGGCCTGCTCATCCTCGTCGTCAGCAACCTTGGCGACTTGCCGCCGGTCGCGCTGGTCATGGTGCAGCTGGGACTGTTCACGCTTTTCGCCCCGGCGCTGCTCTATGGAGCGATCGCCGGCGAGCGGGAGAAACGGACGTGGGACCTGTTGGTGGTCGCCCCCATCACCAAATCCCAGATCGTCGCCGGGAAGTTCGTCGGTGCGCTGGCAGCGCTCGGCGCGGCCTCCCTGCTTTTTCTCCTCCCGATCGTTCTGACCGCATTGACCTATAAGAACGCCTCGCACGGCGTGGCGAGCGCCTTGCTCGCCGAGGTCCTCAGCGTCGCCTTCGTGGCGATGCTCTGCTCGTTTACGCTCTACGTCTCCGCCAGGGTAGAGCGGCCTCTTACGGCGCTCGGGGTCGTACTCGGCGTCCTCGCCGGCGTCCTCGTCGTGGTGCCGACCCTGTCGAGTCTTCTGGTCAGGCGCGTCTCGGACGACCTGATCGCCCTCTTCCACCCGTTCTATGCCGTCGCCAAGATCGGCGCCGAGCCGCACACGATGCCGCCCTACGCCACGACGAGCGGCTTCGGCTGGTTCGCGTGGCCCCAGATCTTCGGCTACCTGTTGGCGACCGCCCTGTTCCTGGCGATGACGGCGCTCGCCCTGCAGCGTGCGGACGCGATCCGAGAGGCGCCCGACCATGCTTGAAGTCCGGAACCTGAGGAAGGAGTACGGAGCGCTGACGGCGGTTCGGGGGATCTCGTTCACGCTCCAGCCGGGCGACGTCTTCGGATTCATCGGATCGAACGGCGCCGGCAAGACGACCACGATCCGCATGCTCGCCACGCTCCTCGAGCCGACCTCCGGAACCGCGGTGCTGAACGGGGCGGACATCCGGCGCAACCCGATGGAGGTCCGGAAGATGATCGGCTACATGCCCGACTTCTTCGGCCTCTACGACGACGTGAAGGTCTGGGAGTACCTGGACTTCTTCGCCACGATCTACCGGGTTCCCAGCGCCCAGCGACCGTTCGTCATCGACAACGTCCTCGAACTGACCGACTTGACGGTCAAGAAGGATTCGTTCGTCCAGTCGCTCTCGCGCGGCATGCAGCAAAGGCTATGCCTCGCGCGGTGCCTGGTCCACGACCCCTCGCTCCTCCTGCTGGACGAGCCGGCGTCCGGCCTCGATCCGAGGGCGCGGGCGGAGTTGAAGGAACTGATCGCCGAGTTGGGAAGGATGGGCAAGATCGTGATCGTCTCATCGCACATCCTGCCGGAGCTTGCCGATTTCTGCAACACCGTCGGCATCATCGAAAAGGGGGAGATGCTCGCATACGGGCCGGTGGACGGGATCGTGCGCGGCATCCGTTCCCACCGCGTCATCGATGTCAAAGTCCTATCGGAACCTGCGGCGGCGGTCCGGGCGCTCTCGGGTTTCGACGGTGTCCAGGGCGCTCAGGCGAGCGGGGACGGCGAGATCAAGATCGATTTTCTCGGAGACCACGGGGCGCAGGCGGACCTCCTTGCGATGCTTGTGAACCAGGGGCACCGGGTCGTCGGGTTCCGAGAGGAGCAAGCCGACCTGGAAGACGTTTTCCTCAAGCTGACCACGGGGGCCGTGCAGTGACGCCGGCATCTCGAAACGGGAGGTTCCATGCTCGATAACCTCAGATCCACCTACTTCGGAAATGCCACCGCAGCCCGTGACTACCGCGTTCAGCTTCGGGGAAGCCGTTCCGTGTGGCTGTTCAGCCTGTATCTCTTCATTTTGATCGGCTTCGCCTACACGGTCTACACGTCGCTGGCGTCCCCGTCCGTCTTCTCGGTCGTGCGGGCCCAGTCGATGCTGGAGTCCTTCTACATCACGGTCATGGCGCTGTTGGGCGGCATGGTGTCGTTGATCGCGCCGGCCCTGACCGCCACGACCATCGCCCAGGAGCGGCAGCGGCAGTCGTTCGAGCTTCTGTTCTCGGCGCCGGTCACGCCCAAGTACTACCTGGTCGGCAAGATCATTTCCAGCTACCGCTACGTCTGGATGCTTCTCGCGCTGTCGCTGCCGGTGACGGCCGCAGCGGTGCTTTTAGGCGGGGCTGCCTGGTCCGACGTCCTGATCGCCTACCTGCTTCTTTCGCTCCAGGCGCTGATCTTCACGTCGATCGCGCTCCTGATGTCGACGCTGGCGCCGAAGCCCGTTTCCGCCGTCATTTGGACCTACGCCGTCCTGTTGGCGTACTTGTCCGCTTTGGGATCCACGTCCGGAGCGGCGCTGTTTTCAACCGGGACTCGGTCCGCGGAGCAGTTTTTCGTCTTCGCGATGAACCCGTTCACGGTCACGGTGGCGGCAGCATCCTATACGACCCTGCTCGGGGTTCAGGTGCCCAACTGGATCTTGGCGACCCTCGCGACCCTCGCGATCGTGAGGCTGGTCCTGCTGTCCGCCGGGACGCTGCTCAGTTTCTACGGAGGCAAGGAGGGCCGTGCGCTGCGTCTGAATGGCCTGGCCTACGTCTTTGCGCTCGGGCTGCTAGGCGGGATGGTCGGTCCAGGCTCCGGAACCTCGTCCTTCGAGCTTGGAACAGCCTACGGCATGGCCCTGAACTGGGCGCTCGTCCCCCTGGTCGCCATCCTCCCGTTCATGGTCTGCTACGGCTACGACGGCGAAAGGGTCCACCGGCCGAACGGCCTGTTCCAGCCAGGCAGGATGCTCGACGGCACGCCGGCGGGCGCGCTCCCCTTCCTCTGGGCGACCGTCCTCGCGGGGACGCTCGGCCTGACGCTGGGTTTTGTTCTCTGGTTCCAATTCGCACCTTACTACCCTTCCAGCAGCGCTTATACCAATGCCAGTCTTTCACAGATGGTGTCCGGGCTCGCGCCCTACGCCGTCTTCGCCTTCGGTTTCTGGGCGCTGATGTGGGGCTTCGGTCGCGCCGCCTCGCTCTCGGACAACCTTCGGTCTGCGCGGACGCTCCAGTTCGCGCTGTTCCTCTCCTTCTTCCTGTTGCCCCTGCCGTTCCTCTCCGCCTTCGGATGGCAGCAGTTCTCGCAAAAGGGGTTTACGGTTTGGGATCTCTGGCTTTTGCGCCCCCTCACCCAGGATCTCGGCCACTCCTGGACCCAGGCGATGGGCTATGGCGCTTTGATGCTGATCGCCGGGTGGTCGCTGGCGGTCTGGTCGGAGCGGCGGTTCGCTCGCCGGATCCGGCAGGACCTGGTCGAGGATGAGCGGATTCAAACCGCAGCGTAGGAGGTTCGGACGGCGAGCCGCCCGGGGCGCCGTCCTGCTGTCGGGCCTTTCCGCCCTTTTCGCGCCGGGCTGCGTGCGCGAGACGCTGCCGTTACCCGCTCCGATTCCCAGACAGGTCGCCATCGTGCCGTTCCGAGGGATCGATCCGGAGTCGGTCGACATCGCCCGGAGAAGCATCGAGGCGAGGACGTACGCGAAGGTGATCGTGCTGGCACCGGAAGACCTGCCTCGGAAGGCCTATTACGCTCCGCGAAACCGGTATCGGGCGGAAACGCTCCTCGACCACCTTGGGCGGAAGCCGTACGGGCACGTGATCGGCCTGACGCGCCGGGACATCTCCACGACCCACGGTCCGCATATCGACTGGGGGATCTTCGGCCTGGGAAGTTGCCCGGGTAAGGCTTGCGTGGTTTCGACCTTCCGACTCGGAGGCCGCAAGGACCGGCTCGCGAAGGTCGTGGTCCACGAGTTCGGCCACACGCTGGGGCTGCCGCACTGTCCGACGCCTAAGTGCCTCATGAACGACGCCCGGGGGCGGGCAGCGACGGTGGACGCGGAAACCGGCTTCTGCGACGACTGCCGGAAGGCCTTTGTGTGAGCCTGGCGAACTGCTATAGAATGACCCATGCTTTCATGTATGTTTCGGAGGCTTCCTTGTCTGTTCGGTTTTGCACTGGCAGCCCTCTCGAGCGCTCAGAGCACCGTCTGGGCCCGGAGGATCGAGTACAACGGCAACAACGACTTCGGGAGCCGCGTCGTCGTCGATGCCTCGAACAACGTGTATGTCGCAGGCTCGACCAACGGATCGTCCGATAGCGATCTTCTGATCACGAAGTACAGTCCGACCGGCAGTCGACTTTGGATCAAGAAGCTGGGTGTGAGCGGCAGGCACGATTCGGCTGCCGCGGTTCGGCTAGACCCTCAGGGCAACCTCATCGTCGGCGCCAACTCCTCCGTGTTCTATGACGACTCCGATTACCTCGTCCTGAAGCTGAGCACGACAGGCCAGCAGCTTTGGCGGCGGATCTATCGGGATACCTCATCCCGTGGCAACCACCTGACGTCGCTTTCGGTCGACGCTTCCGGAAACGTGGTCGTGACGGGCAGCACCTCGACCGACCCTATCTCCCGCGACGTGATCACCATCAAATACGGCCCGGACGGTACACGGAAGTGGATCAGACGGTTCGGCTCGCCGTATATGACGGATAGCGGCGAGGTGGTCGAGACCGACGCGGCGGGATCGATCTATGTCGCGGGGCACACTGGAGGATTCAGTTCCGATCGGGACGTTCTCCTGATGAAATACGCCCCGAACGGCCAACTGCTGTGGAGCCAGCGGTTCGACGGCCTCTACGGCGAAGACGAATCAGCGGACGACATGAAGCTGGACTCCGCCGGCAGGCCCGTAGTGCTCGCCAGGACCGACAGTTGGAGTTCCTCAGACCTCGCGATCCTCAAGTTCAATCCGAATGGCGCGATGATCTGGTCGCGGATCTACGCCTTCGATGACGGGAGGGCCGAGTCCAACGGCAGGTTGGATCTGGACGCGTCGGACAACGTTCTGGTGGCGGCTTCCTCGAAGGGCGAGGGAGGGAACGACGTTCTCGCCGTCAAATACGCGGCCAACGGCGTGTTCCGATGGGCCTATTACTATAACAGCCCCTACGGGTTCGATGACGACGTCCGAGATGCCGTCGTCGACGCGAAGGGCAGCCTCTTCGTCACCGGCGTTTCCTACCAGAGCACCGACTTGTCGACCGGGATGGACTTCTTGACCCTGAAGTTCAGTCCCCTCGGTGCGCTTGGATGGGCGGAGCGATACGATACCGAATGGCACATGAACGACGGGGCTCAGTCCGTCGCGCTGTGTCCGGACGGCAACGTCGTCGTGACCGGCTTTTCCGTCCTCCCGTCGATCGACATCGCGCCGGACGCGGACGTGTACACGATCAAGTACCGTTCCTCCGGATAAAAACGGATTCGGGGTAGTCATCGCGCGAAAGGTGCAACTGAGCGAAAACCGCTATAGAATGCGGCATGCTTTCATCTGCCGTTTGGAGAGCCTCGCTACTGATCCCGCTCGTCGCCGCGTCCTGCGTCGCATCTGCCCAAGCGACCCTCTGGGCAAAGCGCTTCGAGTACAAGGGGTACAACGACGAGCCCCGCACCGTGCAGGTCGACTCCTCCGGCAACGTGTTCGTCGTCGGAGGAACCTCCTCTTCCGGCACGGTCGACGGGTTGGTCGTCAAGTACGCCCCCAACGGGCAGCGCTTGTGGTTTCGAAAGATCGGAAAACCGGATCTCTTCGAAACCCTTTACGACGCCAAGGTCGATTCCGGCGGCAACATCGTGGTTGCCGGCTGGGTCAGAACCCCGACCGGATACGGCGATCTTTTCGTCCAAAAGCTCGATCCTAACGGCACCCTCCTTTGGAACCGGATTTACGCCGATCCATCGGGCTATTCGGACCAGGCGCGGTCCCTTGCGATCGATGGAGCAGACAACGTGGTGGTGACCGGCCTTTCGGGGGCGACCAACGAGACTACGGATACGATCGTCTTGAAGTACTCCGCGAGCGGGAAACGGCTCTGGGCGCAGCGGTACGGCACCCCCTGGATCCTCGAGAACGCTACCAAGGCCGCCACCGATGGGCAGGGAAACATCTACATCGCCGGATACCAGCAGGGGCGGGATAGCGACTACGACGTCTTTCTGCTCAAGCTCTCGCCGGACGGAGCCTTCCTCTGGGATCGGCGGTACGACGGGCCCTATGGGATGAACGACCTCTTGTACGGCCTCACGCTCGACGCGTTAGGCAACCCCCTCCTTCTGGTGGGAAGCCAGACATGGGGAGAGCACGACCTGACGGTGGTAAAAGTGGCGCGCAACGGGAGCCTCCTCTGGTCGGACGTCTTTAGCGAAGCGATCGACGAGCAGGTATACGGCTTTGCGATCGCGACGGACACCCAGAGGAACATCGTGGTGGCCGGGCGAATCAACGGACCGAACGGGGCTGATTTCCTCACGCTCAAATACGATCCCAACGGGGCGCTACGCTGGCGATCGACCTACAACAGCCCCTACAACCTGGACGACATAGCGCAGGACCTCGCGCTCGACGCCCAGGGAAACGTCTATGTCACGGGGGTCTCATACCAGGCGGCCGACTTCTACCATGGGAAGGACTTCCTCACGCTCAAGTACCGCCCTACCGGAGCTTTGCGCTGGGCAAGGCGCTACGACGATCCTTGGCAATTGGGAGACCACGCGACCAGCGTCGCCGTCTGCCCCGACGGCAATGTGGTCGTGTCCGGCTCCTCGTACCTCCCGTCGATCGACCTCCCGCCGGACGTCGATTTCTTCACGATCAAGTACAGCTCGGGAGGGTGAGGCTCATGGCATTAGGCGCACTGGCATCGGGAAGTTGGCGGGGCGTCGTTCGTTTTTTTGCGCAGGAACGGCGATCAGCGCAAGAACCCACCTGATTCAGCCGGAGCTTCGCCCGATGTTCTTTTGATGTGACTCTCCATAAGTACTCCTCGAAAGCGCAAAGAGTCGGTGGAAGGATGCTGGCGGTCGCTTGCGGTTCGCTTGGGGTCAGCGCGGCCACCTGGTGGATCTCCCAGAGGGAAGGAGCGAGCGTCTACTGGATCGTCGCCTCTCTGTCGGCTCTGCTTTTCGGCCTGCGGGCGATGAGCGAGGCTCGGCCATGGGACAAGGGGGACGATGGCGAGTGGCGTGCGGTGCGCGGGCTGAGGGAGCTCTCGGACGACTACTCCGCAATCCGCAACTGGATGGCGCCGAACGGGAAGGGAGACGTCGACCTTATCGTTACCGGTCCGCACGGGGTCCTGGTATGCGAGATCAAGAACTATGGCGCGAGCTATGCCTGTGAGGGGGACGAGTGGGTGAACGTCAAAGAGAACGGGTACCGCAAGCGGATGAAGAGCCCGAGCCGGCAACTGAAGAGCAACGTGAAGAACGTCGCCGCGTTTCTCAGGCGGAACGGACACGAGGTCCCGGTCCAGGGGGTACTCGTCCTTCGCCCGAAGTGCGATGTCAAGCTGGTCGCTCCGACGGTGCCGGTGGTCGAATGGAACCGTCTCGAGGAGTACGTGCGCGCGCTCCCGGCGGCGTCGGGGCCATTCGATCCTGCCGTGTTCCTACCCCCGGAAGGCGATCCAGGATCTTCCACCCATGCCGCATAGGAACGGGAGCACGCTCGCGCCTTCTTTCAAGCGTCGACAGGCGTGATCCGTCGAGGCTACACCCGCCCAAATCCGTTACCCTGTCGGGCGACGACAAGTGCCGAGCGCTTCGCGTCGCCCCACCAAGGCAACGGGTGCCTGGAGCCCGATTCCCCGGACGTGATAAGCGAAAATCCAGGACCTAGAAGACGATGACCGAGCGGATCACGTCCCCGGTTTCCATGATGTGGAACGCGTCTTCGACATCCTCCAGCTTGATCTTTCGGGTGACCATGCCGTCCAGGTCGAGCTTCCCATGCAGGTAAAGCTGGGCCAGGAGCGGGAAGTCGTGCGAGGGGAGGGCGTCGCCGCAGTGGCACACCCTGAGGCCCGCCTTGTTCCAGTAGACGCCGGTCGCCATGTCGCCCAGGTTCAGGTTGACCGAGTCGGTCTCTGCCGGGAACCCGATCGTGGTCGCCGTGCCGCCGTAGGAGAGCATTCTGACCGCCTGCTCCGTGCACTTGGGAATCCCGGTCGCCTCGAACGCGAACTCGACGCCGCCGTCCCAGCCGTCTTCCGTGAGCTGTCGGACCTCCTGAACCGGATCGACCTTGCTCGCGTCGACCGTATGGGTCGCCCCAAACCGCCTCGCCCCCTCGAGTTTGGTCGGGTTGACGTCGACGGCAATGATCTGCCGAGCGTTCTGGAGGCGCGCCCCCTGGATGACGCTCAACCCGACGCCGCCGCAGCCGATCACGGCGACGCGCGCGCCGGGAAAAACGGGGGTGGTGTTCATCGCCGCGCCAACGCCCGTAACGACGCCGCATGCGATCAGGCACGCCTTGTCGAGCGGCATCTCCCGAGGCATCTTGATCGCCGCCTTGGCGTGGACCACCGTGTAGTTCGAGAAAGTGCCGCAACGCAGCACCTGGGAGCAGACCGCGCCGTCCGCTTTCCGGTGGATCCGCGGCCCCGGGCGGAGCGCCACATAACAATGCCGCGGGTCGCCCCGGCGGCACGCCGGGCACCTTTCGCAGGGGGCGCGATAGGCGATGACGACAGGGTCTCCCGGCTGGAGATCCTGCACCTCGGATCCGACGCGCTCGATATATCCCGCCCCTTCGTGCCCGAGGACGATCGGAAAGGCCATCCCGTTGCCATTGAGGTTCTTGACCGTCAGGTCGGTGTGGCAAACCCCGCTGGCGACGATCCGGACCAGCACCTCGTTGGGCCCGGGTTCGTCGACCACGATATCCTCGATGACCACCGGCGCGCCGGGCTCGATCAACAATGCTGCTTTCCCCTCGTATGACATGCCGGGCATATTACAGCATGTGCGCGCTCCTCGTGCGGACCTAGAGCCTTCGGACCATCTCGGCCGTCAACTGCGCGAGCCGAACGATCCCGTCCTCGTGCATGATCTCGAAGCCGTGGCTGTTCTCCATCGGGATCCCCAGCGTGATCGGGCGGGCGCAGAGGCCGTGGGCGGCGCCGCACGAGGCGTCGCTGCCGCCTCGGGACAGAGCCTGGTACTGCAGATCGATCCCGATTTCCCTTGCGACCTGGGCCACCCGGTCGTTGTCCTCCGGATGGGGCGCGGCATACCCGTCGTTGACCCACAGGACCGGGTTCTCATCGAGCCGGATCGGCGCGTCCGTCACCATCGGGGCAAGCTCAAGGGCCAGGCAAACGTCCGGAAGCAGCCGGTGCATCAGGCTCCGCGCTCCGACGCCGCCCACCTCTTCGGCAGCGGTGGCACAGAAGACCGCCCCGTCGGGAATCTCGCCCAGCATTTCCAGAACGAGCAGCATGGCGGCGAGGTCGGCTCGGTCGTCGAGGAAGTAGCCCGCGACGTAATCGCCCATCCGCCAAAGCCTTCGACGCTCCTTCGGGACGACGACGCGCGTCCCGGGCGTGATGCCGGCTCGCTGGAGCTCCTCGGCGGAGCAGCCCGCAAAGACCGTCGCCATCTCCCAGGTCAGCGCCTTTTCCTTGGCGATGACCGCAGGAGACGCGGGATCCTCCGTATGGATCCCTCCGAAGGAGAGCACTCCGGGAAGAGGCTCCGCGCCCAGTAGCTCTACCGGCCCTTCGCCCAGCTTCCAGGGCCACATGCCGCCGAGCGAAGTCACGCGGATTCGTCCGTCCGGCTCGATGCGTCGGACGATAATGGCGATCTCATCGAGGTGGGCGGTCACGAGCAACCGGACGCGCTGGTCGGGGATGCGGCTGCGCCCGATCAGCAGGTTGCCTTTCTCGTCGGTCGCGCATTCGTACCCGAGGGCCCGGCTCCGCCTTTCCACGACGCCCCGGACCTCGTCCTCCTGACCCGGGGGGCCATAGGCGGCGACGAGTTCTGCCAAAAGCTCGAGCGGATCCATCGTCGCCTATCATACGCGGCTCCGGCTCGCGCCTGCCGCGTCACCGGACCAGACGTCGGAGCGTGGCTTCCATGATCGGTGTCGTCTGGGCGCTGACCGTATACACGAGCGCCTCGCGATAGACCCTCTGCGCCGGGTGGTCCAGCGAGTTGGCCGCCCCGGACGAACTGGCGACGGCCGCGTGCGCGCACCGAACCGCCAACTCGATCGCCCACGCTCGGACTTCGAGCCGCTCTTCCGTCGTTTCCTCGTCGGCGCTTCTTTGCGCCTTCCGAGTGGCTTCACGGCAACGCGCCAACTCCGAGGACAAGGCTGCGTGGCTTTCCTCGAGAAAGCAGTCGCCGCGGCGGTCGGCGTTGCCGCGGAGGATGTCGAGGCCGGCTTCGGCGCATCCGAGGGCAAAGTGCCCTTGGAGCGCGATGTTGATCATGTCGTTCCTCTGGATCCATCCGGCGGGCCTGAGGAACGCCACCCGAGACCGAGGCAGCAGATAACCGTCGAACCGAACCGAGACCGTCATCGCCGCCTCCATCGCCGCCAGCCGCATCGGCGGCGACACCTGGATGCCCTCCTGATCCGTCAGCGGCACCACCCCGAAGACGGCCTCGCCGTCCGGCAGTGCGGCGCCGATCAGGAACTCCGGGTAGAAGCTCCAGCCCGTCACCCAGGGCACCGTTCCTTCCAGCAGGTATCCGTCGTTCGTACCGGTGGCGCGCATGAGAGGCGGCCCGGGCCTTCGAAGCTGGCTGAAGCCGATGCCCACGAGTTTGCCGCCGTCGTGCATTCGGGGCAGGTATTCCTCTGCCAGTTCCTGGTTCTCGCCCCTCGCGATCATGCCGACCGCGCTTTGGTGCT
>DASWVS010000182.1:0-3331 GCA_036401135.1 Fimbriimonas sp. | reverse complement strand
CCGAACGGGGCGCGCCGGGGTTACGACTTCGGTTCGATCCTCAGCTTGTCCACGACGCGGTCGACGCCTCGGACGCCTTCGACGGTGTCGAGGACCCGGCGCTTCTCTTCGGCGTTACGAACGTGGCCGCCGACGGTGACGACACCGTCCTGGGCTTCGATGTGGAGGCCGCTCATGTCGATGCCCTTCCGCTGCACCAGCACGCTGTTTACACGGGCGGCGAGTTGGGCAGAGCCGGCGGCCTGGGCCGTGCTCTTCGCAAGGTTCCCGGCGTCGCGGCTGATGTTGCCCGCATCGCGTGGGTTGCAACCGAAGACGAACAGGATGGCCATCAAGACGATTCCGTATTTCATGGTCCTCGCAAAGAGACGCGCGCAAACGTGAGAGAGTTCGTCGATGGGGCGTTGGGCCCTCTCGAGCAGCGCTTCCCGGACCGGGACGGTCCGGGGACTCACGGGCGGGACGCCCGTGCTACGTGTGGTACTCCGCGTTGATACGGATGTAGCCGTAGCTGTAGTCGCACGTGTAGACGGTCGCGGTTTCGCCTTCGCCGAGGCGGAGGTCGATCAGGACGTGGTCCGTCTTCAGCGCCGCCGAGACCCGCTTCGGGTCGAACGGGGCGGGCGCGGCGTTTTCGAACAGAGGGAACTCCTCGCCTCCGGCGGTCACGCAGAGCAGGATGTCCTTCTGCTCGAACGGCACCCCCGCGCGTCCCGCGGCCATCAGGATTCGGCCCCAGTTCGGGTCGCAGCCGAACATCGCCGTCTTCACCAGCGGCGACTCGGCGATCGTCCGGGCGATCTTCTTCGGATCGTCCGTCCCGGTGACCCTTACTTCGACCAGTTTGGTCGCTCCCTCGCCATCCCTTGCCACCTGCTTGGCGAGCGAGGTGAAGACCTGCCGGAGCTCCTCCTCGAACCGCGCGGGATCCGGCTTCACCTCGGACGCCCCGTTCGCGAGCACCAGCAGCATGTCGTTGGTCGACGTGTCGCCGTCCACCGTCATGCAGTTGAAGCTCACCTCGGCCGCGCGCTTGAGGCATGCCTGCAGGTCGATCTCGCTCGTGTCGTAGTCCGTGGCGACAAAGGCCAGCATGGTCGCCATGTTGGGGGCGATCATGCCGCTCCCTTTGCAGACGCCGTAGATGCAGGGGCCCCCGTAAGGCACGGCCGGCGCTCCGGTTTGGTACAGCTCGCCATGCGCCCAGAGCGCCCACTTCTCCACAAGGTCGGTCGTCAGGATCGCGTCCATGAAGGGCTTCGGGTCCGCTCCCAGCTTCTCCGCCGCCTCGCACACCCCGCGCTCAACCTTCGACATGTCCAGCAGCTGCCCGATCACGCCGGTGGAGGCGGTGGCGACCTCTTCGACGCCGACTCCCAAAGCCTCTGCCGCGAGCGCGGCCATCCGCGCATTGTCCCGCTCGCCCTGCAGCCCCGTGCAGCAGTTCGCGTTGCCGCTGTTGACGACCACCGCGCGAAGGGAGCCGCGCGCAACCGCGGCGCGTGAGAAGTCGACGCAGGCGGCGTGGACGTGGTTGGAGGTGAAGACGCCCGCCGCCCGCGCGGGCCGGTCGCTCAGCAGGATGCCGACATCGTTGCGCTTGTTCTTCAGCCCGCACCGGGCGCCGGCAAAAAGGAATCCTTTGGGAATCATCGTGGGTGGGTGTTCGGTGTTCGGTGGTCGGTGTTCGGGGTTCGGTGGTCGGAATCTACAATCTACAATCTACAATCTACAATCTACAATCCCTAAGGCCACACCCCGTTGGTGGGAAGGCCGGTTTCTTCGGGGAGGCCGAACATCAGGTTCATGCTTTGGATAGCCTGGCCGGCCGCCCCTTTGCCGAGGTTGTCGAGGACGCTGACGACGACGGCGTATCCGGTGCTCTCGTCGTAGGAGGCGTGCAGGTCGCAGCGGTTGGAGCCCATCACCTGCTTCGTGCTCGGAAGCTGGTTCCGGATCTTGACGAAGGGGCGTCCCTGGTAGGCGTCCCGGAACAGGGCGTCGAGATCCGCCGCTTCTTTGATCGGGACGTGAATCGTCGTGAGGATCCCCCGCGCGATCGGGATCAGGTGGGGGGTGAACCGCACCTTGGTCCCCGCCAGCTGCTCGATCTCGGGCGTGTGCCGGTGGCCGTGGATGCCGTAGGCTTTGAACCCCCCGCTCAACTCGCCGAAGAGATACTCGGTCTCCTTCCGGCTGCGCCCGGCGCCGGAGACGCCCGATTTCGAGTCGATGACGGGGATCCCGGCGACGAGCCCCGCCCGCATCAGGGGAACGAGCCCGAGCAGGGCCGAGGTAGGGTAGCACCCGGGATTCGCGACGATCCTCGCCTGGGTGAAGTCGTCGTCCACGAGCTCCGGCAGGCCGTACACCGCGTCGACGTCGGGTGCGGTCATCGGCCGTTGGTAAAACGCCTCGTAAACCGCCCGGTCCTTCAGCCGGAAGTCGGCGGAGAAGTCGATCACCCGCATCCGCTTCGAAAGGCCCGGCGCGTGCTCCATCGCAAAGCCGGCCTCCTGGCAGAGGAAGGCGACGTCGGCGTCCAGCGCGTCGGGGTCGAACGGCTCGAGGAGCAGGTCGCTGTCGAGCCAGGGGCAGTCCTCGCTCAGAGGCTTGCCGGGGTTCCGGCTCGAGGTGACGGTCGCGACTCGGGCACAGGGGTGGCCGGCGAGGAGCCGGACCGCTTCGGCGCCGCCATAGCCCGTAGCCCCGACGACCGCCACCCGAATGGAGTTCATAGCATAGGGTACCCGCGCAGCCTTCACCCGGCGGCCGGGCTCTGGCCAGGTTCGCGATCGAGCCACTCGCGGATCTCCGGCGGGATCGAGACCGCCCTCCGGCTGCTGCCCATCAGCACGTGCCAGGTGTGGCCCTCGGTGACGACGCGCTCCCTGCAGACCACCTCGTAATCGAATCGGATGGAGGAGCGCTTGACCTGGCTGACCCAGACCCGCACGACGATCAGATCGTCGTACCGGACCTCGCCCTTGTAGCGGACGTGGGCTTCGACGACCGGCAGGTAATACCCCCTCTCCTCCATCTGGGCGTAGGTGAAGCCTCGGTCGCGGCACCATGCGCCGCGGGCCTGTTCGAACCAGAACAGGTAGTTCGCGTAGTAGGCGTGGCCCATCTGGTCGGTTTCGCCGTACCGGACCCTAATCCGCTCCTCGGTAGCCGTCATCGTCGTCTTTTTACTCGGCGCGAGAGTTTTTGGGGGGGACTGAGACGATTCGTGGTCCCAATACCGTCCTCACTATGCCAACAATAGGTATACAGGGTTCGCACGCCCACGTTTCTGCCTCACCCGGGTACCCCTCGCTATGGCCGTTAC
>DASWVS010000181.1:0-2772 GCA_036401135.1 Fimbriimonas sp. | reverse complement strand
CAGCCCGAAGAACCCCTTGGTTTCCGCGACGGTCTGGCCTTTTACGATCGGATCCCCCGCCTTCAGCTGGAACATCCCGGGAGCCTCTTTCGCTTCGATCCCGAGCTTTTCCGCCAGCTTGATCGTTTGGAGCCGGCCGGGAAGCAGCGCGCGGGCGACGACGTCCGAAGGGGAGACCTTCGTGCCGGGTTGCACAAGCACCTCTCCTTTGATCGGGAGTCGGCGGGTTCGGCGAATGACGATGTCGCCGCTAACGGTGAGTCCGGGGGTGTAAGCGCTGGCCAATGGTTTCTGGGTTCCTTGATCTGTCCCGCATCGAAATGCGCGTTAAGTTTTACCCGTTCCCAGGCCGGCGGCCCCAAGCCTTCAGCCGGCGAAGCCGCTCGGTGTCCCCAAGATTGGCGACTTGACGAGCGGGTCCCAATGCTGTTAACTCTGATCCAAGGAGCCTACAAAAATGCAGTACGACCATCGCGGCCGAATGGTGAAAAACGTCGAACAGGCGGAGAGCTTTATCCGGCACTTCATGGTGGAGTCGACATCCCACGAAGGCGAGCGCTTCACGCATTCGGTCATGGAATACGATCTGTACCTACCGTGGCTGATGGAGGTCGTGGAGAACATGCGCCTTCCGGAAGGGAAGGAGCCCACTCCGACGCCGCTTCTCGAGCGGATCTATATGGAGGCGGCTTGGAACCTTTGCATGGCGGGATATCTGCGAATGGGTCCGCGAAAAGCAGGTTACGACAACGCCCGAGACGCTTATGGAAAAGGCTACAGCCTCACGTACCGGGGCGAGGAATGGCTTAGGGCCTACCAGCCGACGAGTTTCGACAAAGGTTGGCCGGAACTTCTCGGCACCTAGAGCCTAGTCGTGTCGCAAGGCCTCGATCGGGTCCTGTCGGGCGGCGTGGAGCGCCGGCAACAAACCGAACACGACGCCGACCAGGATGCATACGCCAAAGCTGAGACCGACGATCTGAGGCGTGACGAGCGGCTTGATCGGGGTGAACCGGTACAGCAGGACGCACACGGCGTAGCTGACGGCCAGCCCGAACGTCCCGCCCACCAGAGCCAGGACGATCGCCTCGAAGAGGAACTGCTGGAAGATATCGCGGTTCTTGGCCCCGACCGTCTTCCGGATCCCGACCTCCTTCGAGCGCTCGTTCACCGACATCAGCATCACCGTCATAATGCCGACTCCGCCAACGAACAGGGCGATCGAGGTGAGTCCCGTCAGCAGCCAGGTGAGAATGCCCATCAGCTTGTAAACCAGACCCAGCAGGTCCTCTTGGGTGATGACCTGAAACTGGTAACGGTTGAGCCTCTTGGACAGGACCGCTTCGAGGCGCGCGATCAGGCTCTTGGGTTCGACGTGAGGCGAGACCTGGACCATGATTCGGTCCGTCTGAAGGTCCGGCGTGACCGTCTTGACCCGGCGGTAGGGAAGGTAAACGAGGTTCTGAAAGCCACCCATCGAGAAAAGGCTCTGCTCGCCCTTCTTGTCCTTCGTTACGCCAATCACCTCGTACTTGCGGCCGTTCACCTCGATCCGTTTGCCGACGGCGCTCGACGCCGCGAACAGCTCCTCCTTCGCGATCGAGCCGATGACGGCGACATCGTCGTCTTCGGCAGCGAAGGTACGTCCCTCGAGTAGATCGACCGGGTGCATCCGAAACCATTCGGGTGTCGTGGCGACGAGAATGGAACTGGCAGACTTGCCCGCGTAGGCGAGCCCGCCGCCGACGAAGCTGAAGGGGGCGGTGCGGACGACGCCTTCGACTCGGGACAGAGCCTTCGCATCTTGTTCCTTCAGATAGCTGGCTCCGACCATGTTCGGGCTGAAGGTGCCCTCCGAGATCCTCCCGGGGATGACGATCAGCACGTTCACCCCGATCTCGTTGACCTGCCCGGTGACGTCGGCCCGGACACCGGTCGCGATGCTGACGAGCAGGATGATCGCTACGGAGGCGACGAAAATGCCGAGGGCGCTGAGCGCCGCCCGCTGCCACTGCTCTCGCAGGCTCGCGATTGCCGCACTGACGTTATGAACGATCAACCTCCGTTTCTACCGCAGAAACCCAGACGCAAAGAGAGGGCACCGGCGATCTGCCGGTGCCCTCTCGGTCGTTGCGATCTCTCGAGGAGAGGACTTAGCGTCCACCCTTGCCAGGAGGCGGCTTCATCGCGGCGGTGTCGACCGGCTGGCCCGGAGTGATCGCTCCGGGAGCGGCCTGCCCCGCCATCGTCTCCTGCATTTTCGCCTTCTCGGCTTCGCTGAGCTTGATCTCCTTCGAGTAGTTGGGATCGAACCCGCCGGAGCTACACGCCGTCAGCGCGAAGGCGGAGCCGACCAACAGGATGCCAAGCACCAGCGATCGCATTACTGGCCTCCCCAGAGGTACTTTTCAGGGTCGATGACCGAGGAGGTTGTGGGATCGGCGCCCGCCCACAGGGTCGGGGTGGCCTGGATCTTGGCGTGGCCGTCAACCCAGCCGATCGCGACCGAGCCCTTGTCGTAGTCGTAGGATCCGCCGTACTGGAACCAGCTGGCGGCGTTGTCGAAGTCCCACGGGCCGAACCAGTACACGGTGCCGCTGTTCCAATAGCTGGGAGCCTGGACGAACCAGTTGCCGCCGCCTGCAGGGGCTCGGGTTCCCGTCATGTCCCAAACGCTCTCCGTGAGCATGATCGTCTGAGCCGGCCGGCCGAAGGACGTCGCGGACTTGCCGATGAAATGCACATTGGCATCGAACGGGCTCATGTAGAAGT
>DASWVS010000180.1:0-3321 GCA_036401135.1 Fimbriimonas sp. | reverse complement strand
TCGGCCCGATGCCGATCCCGCCCAGGATCCGGTTCAGGATCGTCGGTTCGAAGAGCCGTGCCGGCACCCCGCCCTGCGAGAACCGGAGGGTTTCCGGGGTGAGGAAGACGGCGTCCTGCACGTGTCCGTCCAGATAGGATTTGAGGTCCCGCGCATCGAGGGTCAGAAGGTTGGGGCTCGCGCGGCGGGCGAGGAGCCACTGGCTGTCGACCCGCTGCGGCTTCTGGATCTCGGCGGCCTGCCCGACGGCCGACAGGGCGATGAAAGCGAAGAACCAGGTTTTCATAGGTTTTTCTCCTCCAGGAGAGGCTTTATCTTGGACTCGAGCTCCTTCCTTGAGACGGCGCCGATGAACGATCCGACCAGTTTGCCCTGCTGATCGAGGACGTAGGTCTCCGGCACCCCGGTGAGGCGCGCCGTGGTAGGGTCGCCTTCCTTGGGCATCAGGATCGGATACGGGATCTTGTACTTCTCGACGAACCTGCGCACGGCTTCGGGCTGCCCGTAGTCGATGGAGATACCGACGAACCGGACCCTATCGCCGAATTCGTTGGCCGCCCTCACCAGTTCGGGCGTCTCCTCGACGCACGGAGGGCACCAGGTGGCCCAGTAGTTCAGCACCGTGACCTTGCCTCGAGCATCCGACAGCCTCCATTTCTTGCCGTCGAGCGTCGGGAGCGTGAAGTCGGGAAAGGTCTCGGGCTCGGCCGGCTTTGCGGCGGCGGCTCCAAGGGGCGGCGCGGTGGGCGGGGATGCGCTCCTTCGCGCTTCCTCGGCGCAGCCGACGAGCACCAGGACGGCGGCGAATGCCAGTACGCGGCGAACGTTCATGTTTACTAAGAGCCTTCTTCGCGCCGGAAGATTCCCGATCGGGGTTAGAACGGCAAACGGCGCGCCAGTTAGCTCCCCTCGAAGGGATACCATAGAAGGGATCGCCGCGTAACGGGCAGGTGCCGGCGGCGTTGGAAGATGTAGACCTCGATGCTGAGATTCTCGCGCACGCTCCTTTCGCTCCTTTTCCTGCTGCTTGCCTCCCTGGCTTTCGCCGAACAACCGATCCAGCTGCGTTACGTCGTCTGGGACGGAGACGAGGCGATGGTCGCGATCCGTAAGGCGGTGCGCCAGTTCGAGGAGCGCTACCCGCACATCAAGGTCAAGCTCGAAACCGTCACCGCGAACTATCAGGAAAAGCTGCTCGCCCAGGTTGCGGCGAAGGTGGCTCCCGACGTCGCGATGATGGACCCGCCGAACTTCCAGAAGTTCGCCAAGCGCGGGGCGATTCTGCCGCTGAACCCGTTTTTCAACGATATCCCGGGGTTCAGCATCGACGCCTATTATCCGGAGATCGTCAAGCCGCACAGCTACAGGGGGCAGGTCTACGTCCTTCCGAGGGACATCGCGCCGATCTCCGTGGTCTATTACAACAAGGAGCTGTTCCAGAAGGCGGGCATCGCTTACCCGAGGAACACCCTTACGCCTGACGGGAAGTGGGATCCGAAAGCGAACTGGACCTGGGACTACCGAGTCCGTCCCGAGCTGAAAGAGAGGGACTTCATCTGGGTGATGCAGCAGCTCACCCGGAAGGACCCGAACACAGGCAAAGTGGTGCAGTGGGGCTACCTTCCGGCGTGGGTGGGCCTCATGAACGACATGTTCGCCTACTCGCAGGGCATGACGTTTGCGGACGACGACGAGGAGCCGACGAAGGTGCTGATCGGCGATCCGAAGATGATCAAGGCCCAGCAGTGGGTTGCGGACCTCGCGCTGAAGCACAAGTTCATGCCTTCGCCGACGGAGCTGTCGAGCGTGCTGCAGACCAACGCGCGTCAGCTCTTCACCCAAGGCAAGGTTGCGATGTTTCAGAGCGGCATCTGGGAGGTTCCCGGGCTGCGCAAGGACCTATGGGACCCGCAGCGGCAACGGATGTCCTTCGACTGGGACATCGCCATGGCCCCGGCGTACAAGGACGGAACCCTCGTGACCCCGACCGGAGGATCCGGCTACAGCATCCTCTCCCAGACGAAGCACCCCAAAGAGGCGTGGCTGCTGACGGCGTGGATGGCGGGCGCGCCGGGGATGATCGCGATGGCGGAAGCGGGGCTCGCCCAGCCGGCGCTGTCGGACCTCGCCCAAAAAGAGCCGTGGATCCCGGGGCCGGGCGTCAAGGGCGAGATGGCCTACCCGAAGAACCGCATCATCACCCACCTCTCGGTTCCTCACGTGAAGTTCGGTCCGACCGCCATGTTCTGGTCCGACGTCCACAACGTCATCTGGCAGACGGGCGGCCGCATCTTCGACGGCACCTCGACGGCGCAGGCGGAGCTCACGGCGGGGCAGTTGCGAGGCCAAAAGCGCCTCGACACACTGAGGGCCGAGCAGGCGCAGCTCGAACCTTTCAACTGGTGGCTCGGCGGCGCGATCGGGCTGGTCCTCATCGGGATTCTGGGCGCGTGGGTGTACCTTCCGGAGCGGGGTCGGAAACTCGGTCCGAAGGCCAGGCGCGAGAATCGGATCGCCTACCTCTTCGTGTTGCCGTGGCTGCTCGGTCTGATCCTGTTCACCGCCGGGCCGATGATTCTCAGCTTCCTGATGTCCTTCACGGAATGGGACATCATCCAATCCGCCAAATTCCGGGGCCTGGACAACTACCGGGAAGCGGGCGTCGTCGACATCCGGTTTTGGAAATCGATCAGCGTGACGTTGATCTATACGATCTTCTCCGTTCCGCTCGGACTGGTTACGGCGCTGGCGTTGGCGCTCCTGCTGAACGTGAAGGTGAAGGGGATCCCGCTCTATCGGACCCTTTACTACCTGCCGTCCCTGGCCAGCGCCGTGGCGGCTTCGCTGATCTGGCGGGCGGTCTTTCGTGCGGAGGGCGGTTTGCTGAATCTGATGCTGTACTCCGAACCGGCGACTCGCCTCGGCATCCCGAACCTGCTCAAGCCGCTGGCCGGAAACCAGGATTTCGTCAACTGGCTGGGCGACGAGCAGACGGCGCTGTCTGCGCTGATCATCATGAGCGCCTGGGGAGCGGGCGGGGGCATGATCATCCTTCTTGCCGCCCTGCAGGGCGTGCCCCAGTTCTTCTATGAGGCGGCGACCGTCGACGGTGCGAGCCCCTGGCAGCGCTTCAAAGCCATCACGCTGCCCATGATCTCGCCCGCGATCTTCTTCAGCCTGCTCACGGGCTTCATCGGCTCGTTCCAGAGCTTCTCGCAGGCGTTCCTCATGACGGGCGGAGGGCCGAACGACTCGACCATGTTCTACATCCTGAACCTGTACAACCAGGCGTTCCTGAACCTCAGGATGGGCTACGCCAGC